>DASWQD010000202.1:0-3164 GCA_036398255.1 Gemmatimonadaceae bacterium
CGGTCGTCGCGCTCGGCGCGTGCGCCTGGACGATTCCGAACGCGCTTCCGTCCTCCGACATCGCGCTCACGCGAAAATCAGGATGCGTCCAGATCATCGCTTCGCTCATCGTCGGATCGACATTCGAAACGGTTCCGACGACGCCTTCAGGCGAGATCACCGGGCTGAGCTTCTTGACCCCGGCATTTGTGCCGGCCGTGAGTGTCATCGTCGTCACGTCGCGGACGCCTCTGCCGTGGATTGCCTCCGCTGGAATGAAGCCCCACCTCACGCGTGCGCCCAGGCCGATTAGCTGTCGCAGCCTGTCGTTTTCGCTCTCGAGTGAAGAAACCGCCATCGCCCGGAGCGCCACGCTGTCACGAATCGCGGTGCGTTCGGCGTCGAGGAGAAGTGAGCGCCTGCTCGCTTCGGCACGCTCCTGAAGCATCACGAGCGGCGCGAGGAATGTCCTGCGCATCGAGCTCGCGACAGGATCGCGGAGGTTTGGAGGAAGCCCGCGCGCCACCAGCGCGAGAAGCGCTGCGGTGACGAGCACGATTACATCTACACGGCTGTTGGTACTGCGAATGGCGCGAGCCACTTCCGTCTCCTCAGGTGGCCAGAACTGACCAGTATTTTTCCTCGTCGTCGAGAATACGGCCAGTCCCGCGGACTACACAGGTCAGGGGATCCTCGTCCACGTGAATCGGCAGACCGGTCTCCTGAGACAACAGTACATCGAGTCCCCTGATCAGTGCACCGCCTCCCGTCATGACTATGCCGCGCTCGACGATGTCGGCAGCGAGCTCCGGAGGCGTGATCTCCAGCGCGCGCCGCACTGCGCCGACGATCTGCTGGATGGGCTCCTGCACCGCGTCGCGAATCTCGGCCGAGTGAATCCTCACGCTCTTCGGGATGCCGGAAACCAGATCCCTTCCCTTCACCTCCATCTCGCGCTCTTCCCCAATGGGATACGCCGAGCCGATCTGAATCTTCACCTGCTCGGCAGTCGATTCACCGATGAGGAGGTTGTAGTTCTTGCGCATCGACTGGAGAATGGCGGTGTCGAGCTCATCCCCGCCCGTGCGGATCGATGTGTCGCTCACGATTCCCGACAGGGCGATGACGGCGATCTCGGTCGTGCCTCCGCCGATGTCGATTACCATGTTGCCCGTAGGGGTCTCTACCGGAAGACCGACGCCGATCGCTGCCGCCATGGGCTCCGCAACCATGAACACTTCCTTTGCTCCCGCGCCGAGGGCGGAATCGCGAACGGCGCGCTTCTCCACTTCAGTAATACCCGACGGAACGCAAACGATCACCCGGGGCTTCACCTTGAAGACGTGGTTCTCGATGATGAGCGCGAGGAAATACCGGAGCATCTTCTCGGTCACGTCGAAATCGGCGATCACGCCGTCCTTCATCGGACGGACCGCGATGACTCCTTCCGGAGTGCGACCGAGCATGCGCTTGGCCTCGAGACCGACGCCCTTGATCTTCTTGGTCTCGCGATCGAGCGCGACGACCGACGGCTCGTTGAGCACGATTCCTTCGCCCTTCACGTAGATGAGCGTGTTGGCGGTGCCGAGATCGACGGCTATCGCGTTAGCGGGGAAAAGCGACGTTGTCTTGAAGGGCCAGCGCATGGTGTACCAGTGATTAGTTCAAAAAAGAATCGACGCTTTCGAGAGGCAAGCCGAATGCCTCAGCGACCGCGGGATAGACAACTTTTCCTTCGATGATGTTGAGACCTTTTCGCAGCGGGACACTGTCGGTGCAGGCTTTCTTCCAGCCGAGGTTGGCAAGCCGCATCGCGTACGGGAAGGTTGCGTTCGTCAGCGCGAGAGTGGAGGTTCGCGGAACTCCGCCCGGCATGTTCGCAACACCGTAATGAATCACTCCGTCGACCACGTAAGTGGGATTCTCGTGGGTGGTCGCCTTGATCGTCTCGACACAGCCTCCCTGGTCGATGGCGACATCCACGATGACGGATCCGGGTTGCATGCTCTTCAAGTCCTCGCGGCGAATCAGGCGCGGTGCGACTGCGCCGGGTATCAGCACTGCGCCGACAACCAGATCCGCGGTCGATATCTGCTCCAGGATGTTGTGACGATTGGAATAAATGAGCGTCACGTTCGCCGGCATCACGTCGGAGAGATAGCGCAGGCGCTCGAGCGACAAGTCGAGCACCGTCACCTTCGCGCCGAGACCGGCGGCCATCTTCGCGGCGTTGATGCCCACCACACCGCCGCCGAGGATCACGACCTTTCCGGGCGGAACTCCGGGAACGCCGCCGAGGAGAACGCCGCGCCCGCCGTAGAGCTTCTCGAGATACTTGGCGCCTTCCTGAACCGCCATTCGTCCTGCGACCTCCGACATCGGAGTGAGAAGCGGAAGCTCCCGCGTCGGCAGCTCGACTGTCTCGTACGCGATGCAGGTTGCGCCGCTGTCGATGTGCGCCCTCGTCAGCTTCTCGTCAGCCGCAAAGTGAAAATAGGTGAAGATCGTCTGGCCCTTGCGCATCATCGGCCATTCGGGCGCGATCGGCTCCTTGACCTTCATGATCATTTCCGAATCGGCCCAGACTGTGGCCGCATCGGGAGCGATCTTGGCGCCTACGTCCGTATAGTCGCTGTCGGGAAATCCGCTCCCTTCTCCCGCGCCCTGCTGAACGAGCACGCTGTGACCTGCCCCGATGAGCGCTTCCGCGCCCGCGGGCACGAGTGCAATTCGATTTTCATTCGTCTTTATTTCCTTCGGAACGCCGATCTTCATTCTTTTCCGTAGTTATTGAAGTTTGAAATATGCAGCGCGCCTACCTGGCCGCGCGCGGGCCGAGACTCACCACCGTCTGCGCCTCGGGCGTGAAGAATTCACGAGTCACCTCCGCGACAGCTTCCTGCGAAATCCCGTCAACGAGCGCGAGCAGCTCATCGAGGCTCCTGTATTCCTCGTCGTAAAGCTCCGAGCCCGCTGCGCGATACATCCTCGACGATACGCTTTCCAGCGAGAGTGTAATCTGACCCTTTAGCTGGCTTTTTCCAGCCGCGAGCTCGTCTTCGGAAAGACCTTCGCGAGAGATTCGAGCCAGCTCTTCGGTGATCGCCTCGGCGGCTTCGGCGGCGGTTTCCGGCGCAGTGCCGACGTAGATCCCGTGGTTCCCGGAATCACGGTGAAACGACTGA
>DASWQD010000203.1:0-1908 GCA_036398255.1 Gemmatimonadaceae bacterium
ACACCGGCCGCGGCATTCCGGCCGAGGAGCTCGAGCGCATATGGGATCCTTATGTGACTCACAAGCCGGGCGGCACCGGGCTGGGCCTCGCGATTGCGCGACAGGCTGTGCTGGCCCATGATGGAACTGTCGAGGCGGAAAGCACGTTGGGTAAGGGTACGCGAATTCGGTTCATCATCCCGGCGCTCGGCAGCGCCGGCAACGGGAGTGATAGAAATGGGTCCTGAAGCGGCGGCGTGGATCGTTCCGCTCGGTTTCTTTGCGACGATCATCGTGCTCGTCATTGGACGTCCGATGGTCAAGGCAATCACCGCGAAAGCGGAGGCTGAAGCAAAAAGGCCCGCGCTGCCACCTGAAGTTGCGGGACGCCTGGAAAGGATGGAGCAGTCGATCGACGCCATCGCCGTAGAGATCGAGCGTATTTCCGAAGGGCAGCGATTCACGACGAAGCTTCTTGCCGAAGTGCGCGACACGCCCGCTCTCGGCCTGCCCGCGGCGCGACCCAGAGATTCCTCAGCGCCGTAACGTGGCGAGCGTCCTGATCGTTGACGATGAGCCCAATATCCGTCGGATGGTGGGGGCGCTCCTGTCCGGAGAAGGTCACGACATAAGAGAAGCCGCGAACGGAGCGCAGGGACTCGCACGCGCTGCCGAGAGCGAGCCTGACGCGATCCTTCTCGACCTCATGATGCCGGGCGAGCTCGACGGGATAGCGACATTGTCACGACTTCGCATCGCTCATCCCGATGTCTCCGTCATCATGATGAGCGGCCGCGCGAGCCTCTCCGACGCCGTGAACGCAACGAAGCTCGGCGCAGTGAACTTCCTCGAGAAGCCTCTCACCCCCGAAGGCGTGATCTTCGCGGTCGGATCAGCGCTGGAGCTCAGGCAGTCGCGTCGGGTTGCGCGCGAGCTGCGCGAGGAGCTCGGGTTAGCCGGCGACATGGTCGGCGACAGCGGCGAGATGCAGTCTGTTCGCGGGCTCATCGATCGCGTCGCTGCAACCGACTCCCGGATTCTCATCACCGGAGAGTCAGGCACCGGCAAGGAGCTCGTCGCGAGCGCGATCCATGACGCGAGCACCCGGCGCGACAAGCCGTTCGTGAGAGTGAACTGCGCCGCGATCCCGCGCGACCTGGTGGAAAGCGAGATGTTCGGCCACGAGCGCGGATCGTTCACCGGCGCAACGCAGGCGCGAGTTGGGAGATTCGAGCTCGCGCACAACGGCACCCTCTTTCTCGACGAGATCGGCGACTTGAGCCTCGATGCCCAGGCAAAGCTGCTGCGCGCAATCGAAGCCCGGGAGATTCATCGCGTCGGGGGCAACAAGTCGATCCACGTTGACGTGCGCATCATCGCGGCGACCAATCACGATCTCACTCGCGCAGTGAAGGACGGCACATTCCGCGAGGATCTCTTCTTCCGCCTCAATGTGATTCCAATTGCGCTTCCACCGCTGAGGGAGAGAAAAGGCGACGTCACCCAGCTGGTGCGCCATTTTTCTCTGCTGCACTTCAAGCGCACCGGTCAGATCCCGCCCACGTGGTCACAGTCGGCGCTCGATGCGATGGAGAGGCATTCGTGGCCCGGCAACGTTCGCGAGCTCGCGAACATCGTCGAGCGCATCTCGATCGTCAGCCCGGGCGGCGTGATCACGGGGGAGTATGTGAGCGCCATACTCGATCCCCCTGATGCGCGATCCGACGTTGACCGAGAGATGCCGCCAGTCGTCGTGGCAAATGCGTCCGCGGGACTGAATGACACTCTCGACGCCATCGAGCGTCGCATGATCCAGACTGCGCTCGCGGAAGCGAAGGGCAACGTTGCCGAGGCCGCGCGCAGTCTGAAGACCGACCGTGCAAACCTCTATCGGCGCATGAAGCGGCTGGAGATGGAATAGACGATGCG
>DASWQD010000204.1:0-3130 GCA_036398255.1 Gemmatimonadaceae bacterium
CCCGGTACCCGTAGCCTGACAGCTAATGGCTGAAGCTACCGGTACCAGGTACCGTCTTTTCTGGTCTTCTGGTCTTCTGGTCTTAACGTCCGATTCGTCTCAGCTCAACCAGCAGGCATCTGTCCTGAATCACGTCGATGCCTTCCTGTGCCAACCGCTCGGCGGCTTCGTCGTTCACGATTCCAAGCTGGAACCAGACTGATCGCGGCCGCTTTGCTATGATGTCGTCGAGATGCGCCGGGATGTCTTCCGACCTTCGGAACACGTTCACCATGTCTATCTCGCCCGGAATCGCCGAGACAGTGCGATACACTTTCTCGCCGAGCATCTCGGTGGCGTCGGGATAATAGATCGGGACAGGAACAATCTCGTAGCCGGCTCGCTGTGCGTACTCCGGGACGAAATACGCGGGCCGGTGGTAGCCTTCCTTGATTCCCAGCACAGCGATTCGTCTGGTGGACTCAATTACGCGGCGAATGCCTGCGTACGAATCGATCAGGTGCTCGGTCCAGTCGGCGACTTCCGTTTCCAGCTCTGCGTGCATCATGCCGAGATCTACTGCAACGTCTGCGCCTCGGGGTAACGCGCGTATCGGGTGCGGAATAGATTTCGCGTTCGCAATACCGCTAAAGAACGGAGATTCAACTCGATGCGAATGCTGGTTCTCGGGGCGGGGCTTCAGGGCTCCGCCTGCGCGTATGATCTGCTTCAGAACGACGACGTCACTCAGGTTCGGCTCGCCGACGTAAACTCGAGCCATGTTGCGGAATTTCTCGCGCCGTATTCCGGCAAGCGGCTGATTCCGACACCGCTCGACGTGCGCGACAGCGAGGGAGTGCGCGCCCTCATGCGTGAAAGCGACGCAGTCATGAGCGCGATTCCCTACTACTTCAACCTCGAACTCGCGCGGCATGCCGCCGAGACGGGTGTGCACTTCTGCGACCTCGGCGGCAATACCGATATCGTGTTCGAGCAGAAGAAGCTCGATGCGACAGCACGTGAGAAAGGAATTACGATCGTACCCGACTGCGGGCTCGCGCCGGGGATGGTCAACATTCTCGCGCAGCACGGGATCGACCAGCTCGATACTGTCGACGAAGTGCGGATCTTCGTGGGCGGACTCCCGCAGAATCCGGAGCCGCCATTGAACTATCAGATCGTGTATTCAATCGAGGGAGTGCTCGACTACTACACGACGCGCTCGTGGGTGGTGCGCGACGGCAAGCGAGTCCAGGTGAAAGCGTTGTCGGAAGTCGAGCCCGTGGACTTCGAGCCGCCGGTCGGCGAGCTCGAAGCGTTTCATACAGCGGGAGGGCTGTCGACGATGGCGTTCCGGTATGAAGGAAAGATCCCGACTATGGAGTACAAGACACTTCGATATCCCGGCCATGCGAGGATAATGGAGGCCATTCGCGATCTTGGCATGCTCGATCTCGAGCCGATCGACGTAAAGGGAGTGCGTGTCGTGCCGCGCGACGTTGCAATCGCGACGATGGCTCCGCGTCTCACCAAGCGCGACGGCAGGGATCTGGTGGCGCTGCGCGTGACCGTCACGGGAAGAAAGTCATCGGAGCCGAAAGCAGTGACCTACGAGCTCATAGACCGGTACGATGAAGACCGCGGAATCAGTGCGATGATGCGCACCACGGGCTATTCGCTATCGATTACCGGGCAGATGCAGGTGCGCGGGCTGGTAAAACCGGCTGGAGTCCACACACCGGACGAATGCATGCCCGGCTCTGAATACATCGCCGAGCTCCGCAAACGAGGAATCGATATTCGAATGTCCTAGCGCGCGAAGTTGGCGAGCGTCTGTCCCATCGTGTCGATCATCGACTTCGCGACCCAGCGGTCTCTTCCGTTGTAGATGAAGGTGAACGCGATGACTTCGCCATTCGTCGCGGTGACATAGCCGCTCAGGCCGACTACATCGTTCGTAGTGCCCGTCTTGGCGTGGAGATTTCCCTGGGCTCCGCCTCCGCGCATCCTGCGTCGAAGCAGCTCCGACTGTCCCGCGACGGGCAGCGAAGCGTGGAACCACGGGCCCCAGTCAGCGCGATGAGCGTAGCCGAGCATCTGTGTCATTGCGCGCGGCGTGACGCGGTTGAGTGTGGAAAGCCCGCTGCCGTCGGCGATGTGAAGCTGCGTCGTATCGGCCTTCAGCTTGGTCGAGAAGAAATTGCGCAGCAGTGTCTGGCTGCTCGCCATCGTACCCTGCCTGCTCCGATCCTCGCCGCGCGCGGCGTTGCGCAGCAAGAGCTCCGCAAAGTGGTTGATGCTCTCGCGATTCATCGCGGCCACCATGCGATCGAGTGTCGGTGACCGGAGGCTGGCGAGTTTTTCAGCGGACGCCGGAGTCTTGCCGAGCCGGATTCCGCGATCGACCTGTATTCCCTTCGCGATGAGCGCTGCGCGCAGAGCACCGGTCGCGAACGGCGCCGGGTCTTCCACGATATAGACGTACCTCCGGGGGATGGATCGCGATCCGATTCTCCCCGATACGATGATCGTGCCGTTGCTCTGGCGCCGGATGGAGAGACTTGCACCGCCACCAGGCACAGTCCGCACGTTGTTGACGAGCCCGATGGCGCTCGTCGCCGGCTCGAGCTTCGCGCCGTTGCCGGGAGTAACTGTGACCCAGATCAGGTTTTCGTTCAGCGAAAGGCCGGAGACCCGAGCGGCGTAACCAGCCTGCAGATATCGAGTGAGCCAGCCTTCAGGTATGAGCTTGTCATCGAATGCGGTGGCGTCGCCCACCACTTCTCCGGTGATCCTCCTGACGCCGCGAGCAACCAGCTGGTCGGCGAGGTAGTTCATCGGGGCTTCCGGTCCACCGGTCATGTACCGTCCCGACAGCGACGGATCTCCGTCGCCGCGGAGATATACGTTTCCGTTGAGTGTGCCGTCGGGCCCAAGCGTGCCGTCGTGCAGGACGTCCGTGCTGAACCGGTATTGCGGTCCGAATTGCTCGAATGCTGCAGCGCTCGTCAGCATCTTGAGCGTCGATGCCGGCATGAGCGGAGTGCCGGCGTGATTCTGAAAAAGAGTGTCGCCGCGTGTCAGGGAGATGGCCATCGCCCCGAACTGGCCGCTTCGAACCTTTCCGACCATAGTCGCCAGGTCGGCGGTC
>DASWQD010000205.1:0-4203 GCA_036398255.1 Gemmatimonadaceae bacterium
GGCTCCAGTTAGCCAATAGGGCTCTCTTGCTAGGCGAGAGAAAGGGTCTTGTGAGACCGGTGAGACCGGTGAGAACTACGGGTGGTTTTTTGGATAAAGGCGGGAAAGACGGATGATGAGATTCTCGACGCGCAACCTTAAATCGGGAGAATGCTCGAGAATGACCAGCTCACGGGACAAATCATCGGGGCTGCGATCGAAGTTCACAGAGAGCTTGGTCCTGGTCTTCTCGAATCAACCTACGAGGAGTGTCTCGCGGTCGAACTAGGTTGTCGTGATTTGAAGTTCGAGCGCCAGGTCAGCTTGCCAATCAATTACAAATCCACAACGGTCCTGAGGTCTTACCGTCTTGACCTCGTGGTCGCGAAAACGGTGATCGTCGAAATCAAGACGATCGAAAAAATCCTCAGACTTCACGAGGCTCAACTTCTAACCTATATGAAGCTCTCGCGGATCCCTGTTGGCCTGTTGATCAACTTCAATTCAATCCCTCTCAAAGACGGCATCCGTCGCTTAGTCCGCTCTCCGTAGTCAAAAAAAGAACCTGGTTTTCTGGTTTTCTCACCGGTCTCACCGGTCTCACAAAACCCTTTCCCTAGAGGCCGCGAGAAATCAGCAGGGTGTAACAAAAGGCCCGGCTGGCACATCGATCACGGGAGCAGCCGCAACCGGAAGAGTCAAGTCGATCTCATCCATCAGGTTGTTCGCGGTTGCATCACGGATGGTGAGCGGCTGAAGATTCCATCTCGTCTCGATCATTTTCAGGACGGAGGAATGATCGTAGACTTTGCTCGACACGCTCTTTCGCTTCACGAACGGAGACACGAGAAGCGTCGGGATGCGGAAACCGCGAAGACCATCGGTGTTGCCCAGGTTTTTCTCCGCCTGCGACACCTGCGCAACGGGCGGCGGAACGTGATCGAAGAATCCGCCCCATTCGTCGAACGTGATGATCAGCAGAGATTTATTCCACCGCGGGCCAGTCGTAACTGCCTTGTACACGCCGGCCATGAACGCCTCGGCGTTGCGAATGTCTTCGGGCGGATGATAGCTGTTGCTCGTTGGACTCCCGAAATCAGGATCGACGAATGAGAGCGCCGGAAGATTTCCGGCGGCTGCATCGCTGTAGAACTCACCAATCGGGCGGATGATCGACGCGTACTTCAGTCCCCATAACGACGAGCTGACGAGGTTGGTGCCGTAGTTCTTTCCCGTAAGACCGGCGGCCAGCAGGCGATCCCAGATTGTCGGAAGAACGCTCGGCACCGACGTATTCGAGAGCCTGTCTGTCTCGGCAGCGAGTGAGATTACCCGGTTCGGGTATGTGGGACCCATGAGCGGAGTGAAGTAGCGGTCGAGCACGAGCCACTCCGGTGCGGCCTTTCCGAAAAAGGGAAGATCGGCTGCTTCGTAATATCCGATTGCGTGCAGGTCATTCCCCGGAGTGCGCAGCCATCCGTCACAGGCGCCGTTGTTGTACTCCTGCCTCCCGCCCTCGAACGAATGATTGGGATCCGCGTACTGGCAGCTGTGCAAAGTCGGCAGCCTGAATGTCGAGTGCGACACTCCGTTGAAATCGAGATAGCTGAGACCGCCTTGTTTTCCATCGGCTCCAGGAACCCAGCCGAGGAGGTGGTTGAATGATCGATTCTCCATAGTGACGACGATGATGTGATCGATGCTTCCTTCGTCGTCGGTCGGTTCGGGGTCGTTGGAGTCAGTGCACCCGAGAGCCAGGGCGCCAGCAGCTGCAGTTGTCCGCGCGATGAAATCGCGGCGTGTGAGAGTGCGGTTCAGCTGGAAGGGCAAGGTTTCATCACCATAATGACGGGCCGGTGGTCCGATGCATCGGTTGCTTCGACGCGCGCGCCGGTCACCGTGAATTCATCCGATACCAGAACGTAATCGATGCGCTTGGCCGGCGACTGCGCCGGATATGTCTTTGCTCCACCATCCCATGCCGGTGCGGCATCACGAAGCATCCAGAGCGGCTTGAGCTCGGGAGCATCGGGCGGTGCATTGAGGTCTCCGGCAAGAATTGTCGGCATCTTCGCGTAATGAATGACATCGAGCATTTCGGCCACCTGCATCCTTCGGACATGAGGATCTGCTCGATAATCGAGATGTGTGCTGAACGCTCGTACCTTCGTGCCGCGCACGTCGATCACTACTTCGAGAAATCCAGGCGCCTTCGCCGGAGCCGCGTTCTGCTGTTGCGTCGAGAGGCGTGTGATCTCGTGGTTGCGCCAGGTCACGATGGGATACCGGCTGAGGATCGCGACGCCGAATTCCCTGCTCCGCCGGAGCGTGTCGGGAATGCGGTAGATAGGGGCAAACCTCACTGACATGTTCAGCAGCTTCGCGAGCGAGTCAGCCTGGTCGACGAATGCACTTCGCTCAGACCAGCGAACGTCCACTTCCTGAAGCGCGGCGATGTCCACGCTGCTCGCGCCGATTTTCTCCGCTATTCGCGAGAGATTCCCTCCTCCGGCCGCGATGTTCCAGCTCATCACGCTGAACGGCGTACACTGATCGAGCGATCCCTTCGCCGTAGCACACGCTGATATCAGCGGGAGGAGAATGCACCAACGGACCTCTCTCATTGTTAGCCCGCTCTATTCGAGGTTAACGACCCGCACCTAAGGCAATGTACTTATGCGAGCACCCGTCGCACTTCCCGGCAAACGCCTGCAAATAGGCAGATCACCCGATTTTCACGCCTCCCGGTCCGGACAAGAATACCGTCGAGATCGCGAAACATTGCGGTCTCGGAAGCAACACGGCGTGCCGGAACGGGTCCGGCCGCATCAGGTTCGACGCGGCTCACCTCCCGCGAATACGGGGGGTGAGCTGCCAAACGGAAAGAGGAAAGTCATGTCGATGCGAACCAACCTTGCCCGGTGGTCCGTAGTTGTCGTTCCCACGCTCGCGGTCATTTCCGCATGCTCCGATGCCCCGACCGCAGTTTCACCCGCCCGTCCTGAAGAAGTCGCAGCCCCTGCATCGAACTCGAGCATCGCGAGCGCCGCGTACACGGGAAAGACCGTCGTAATCTTCAAGGACACTTCCGCAATTCCGTCGGCAGGCCTCGCCCTCATCAACTCACTCGGTGGCGTCGTCACCAAGCGCTGGGATGACATCGGAGTCGCTTTCGTCGGTGGACTTCCGCTCGCCGCGATATCGACCCTGAGTGCGAGCGATCTTGTCGCCGCAGTCGGCAACGACCGATACATCCGCTGGCTGCCGCAGTACAGCGTGCGTGCGAGTCAGGCGCAGGATGTTCTCGCGCTTCCATCGAACAACCCAGCCAACGCGTCCTATTTTGCCAACGGAACACAGTGGAACATGAAGGTCATCGGCGCCGACAAGGCGTGGGCCGCCGGCAAGGAAGGACTCCACTCCACGCGTGTTGCGATTCTCGACACCGGAATCGACTACGGACATCGTGAGCTGCGTACTCTCGTGGATCTCGCGGCATCGGAATCGTTCGCCAACACTACGTATACGGGCGTATGTGCCGACCCGGCAGCTCCCTGCATCCCCAACGTGGAAGTTCCGGCGGATCCGCAGCTCGCGGCAGACTCGCTTTACATGGACAATCACTTCCATGGAAGCCACGTCGCCTCTACGGTTGCGTCGAACAATATCAGCGTCGCCAGCATTGCACCTGACGTGACGCTGATCGCCGTCAAGGTTCTGAACTGGCAGGGCTCCGGATCGTTCGAGGGGGTTGCCAGCGGGATTCGCCACGCAGCGACAGTGGCAAATGCCGACGTGATCAACATGAGCCTCGGCGCAAATGTCGATCCTGCCGAGGAAGGTGCGACTGCCCTGCTCAAGCTGATGGCGCGGGTGATCAAGGATGCCGAAAGGGAGGGAACCATCGTGATCTCCGCCGCCGGCAACAGCTCGATCAACCTCGATCAGGGAGTCCTGGTTTCGACACCGTGCGAGCAGTCAACGGTCTGTGTGTCGGCAACCGGTCCGCTCCTTCAGACGAATTTCGACCAGCCCGCCACATACACTAACTACGGCATCACTGCAATCGAGGTGGCAGCGCCGGGCGGGAACGCGCATCCCACCGATGACACCCAGTATCAGACCCAGGACCTCATCATCGGCGCATGCTCGCGCCGTACCAGCGAGGCGGGCCTGGCGGTCTGTCGCGGAAATGTGGACGGCGGCGTGTACTTCTACGCCTAC
>DASWQD010000206.1:0-2129 GCA_036398255.1 Gemmatimonadaceae bacterium
TCCGCCCGCAACCGAAACCGAGGCGGAAGAGATCTGGACGATCGATTCGGCGCGTACGCTCTACAACATCGAAGGCTGGGGAATCGGCTACTTCGACATAAACGAGCAGGGGCACGTTGTGGTGCGCCCGGATGCCGATAATCCGGCGCGCGAGCTGGACCTCTACGAGCTTGCCAATGACCTCGAGGCCCAGGGGGTCGGGCTCCCTCTCCTCCTGCGCTTCTCCGACATTCTTCGCTCGCGCATCGAGTCGCTGACCGAACGGTTCGACCGAGCCATTCGCGAATACGAGTACACCGGCGGCTACACGACTGTATTCCCGATCAAGGTGAATCAGCAGCGCCACGTGGTGGAAGAGATCGTCGAATTCGGCAAATCATCGGGTGTCGGCCTGGAGTGCGGCAGCAAGCCGGAGCTCCAGGCGGTGCTCGCCCTCGCCGAGCACACGGACCATCTCATCGTCTGCAACGGATACAAGGACGAAGAGTTCATGCGCCTTGCGCTCATGGGACAGAAGCTCGGCCACAAGGTGTTCATCGTGCTCGAGCAGCTGAGCGAGGTCGACGTGCTTCTCAAGGTGGCGGACGACCTCGGCGTGAATCCAACCGCAGGTGTCCGCATCAAGCTTCACTCAGAAGGTTCCGGGCGCTGGGCCAAAAGCGGCGGCGAGAAGTCGAAGTTCGGTCTCAGCACTGCTCAGCTCGTGAAGCTCGTGGATCGTCTCCGTGATCTCGGCCGTCTCGATGTGATCAAGCTGATTCATTTTCATCTTGGATCGCAGATCACCGACATTCGCTACATCAAGGCCGGCCTTCAGGAAGTCTCGCGATACTACGCCGAGCTGCGTCAGCTTGGCGTGGACATCACGCACGTCGACGTCGGAGGCGGGCTTGGCGTCGATTACGACGGCTCGCAGTCGACATCGCAGGCGAGCGTCAACTACTCGCTGCAGGAATACGCGAACGACGTGGTGTACACGCTAGCCGAGTCGTGCCGCGAGCTCGAGCTGCCGATGCCGCACATCATCAGCGAGTCGGGGCGCGCGCTCACGGCGCATCACGCATTGCTGCTGCTGAGTGTGATCGATGTCGAGTCGCAGGCAGACAACATCATGCCGAAGCTCACTGACGATGATCACACGTTCCTCCACGAGATGGCGGAGGATTACAATGCCGTTTCGCGCCGGCGTGTCCGCGAGGTGTACCACGACGCGACGTTCGCGAAGGAGAGATCGCAGGAGCTCTTCAACAGCGGAGTGCTCACGCTGCGCGACCGCGCGCTCGCGGAGCAGATCTACATCGCGACGATCACTGCCGTCGCGCGATTTGCGCAGCAGGACAGGGAAGAGTACGCCGACATCATCGAGGATCTGGAGGCGACTCTCACCGATCGATACTTCTGCAATTTCTCGCTCTTCCAGTCGCTGCCGGACAGCTGGGCGATCGATCAGCTGTTCCCGGTGATGCCGGTTCATCGTCTCGACGAGGAGCCGACGCGCCGCGGAACGATTCAGGACGTGACGTGCGACTCCGACGGCAAGATCGAGCAGTTCATCGGCACGCGCTCAGCGAAGCCGAGTCTTCCGTTGCACAAGTGCACCGATGGGGAGCAATACATCATCGGAATCTTCTTGACGGGCGCATATCAGGAGATTCTCGGCGATCTGCACAATCTCTTCGGGGATACGAACGCAGTGCACATTCGACTGTCAGAGAATGGATACGAAGTCGCCGAGCTGGTGCACGGCGATACGGTGACCGAGGTCCTTGCGTACGTTCAGTTCAGGGCGTCGGATCTTCTCGCGACATTCCGCCGTAAAGTCGCTGCTGCGACCGGGATCACCCGGCAGGAGGCGAATACCTTCATTGCCGATTATGTCGCGGGCCTGGAAGGATACACTTACCTCGAAGGGGAAGCAGCGAGATAGTAAATCAAACTACAAGACGAGAGTTCACAGATCACGGTTCTCAGATCATCAGGATCTGTTAATCTGTGTAGGTACCGGTTGATAGGTGACACGCAAACCGGTTGATAGGTGACACTCTGGGAGCGGCGCCGTTACTTCGTTATTCAGTAAATAATCACTGATCACTCCGGGGGTTAGATGGGTTGGTTCCATCTAGCCGCCG
>DASWQD010000207.1:0-4873 GCA_036398255.1 Gemmatimonadaceae bacterium
TTCTCACCGGTCTCACCGGTCTCACAAAACCCTTTCCCCAGCCTTGCAAGACTAGATCAGAAGGGCAGATCGTCGTCCTGATCTTCGAGAGCCGCCGGGAAATCGTCGAACGTGTTCTCCGTCGCAGCCGCTCGACCGGCGGTTCTCGCCGGAGCTCTCGACCTCGAGGAATCGGCATCGGAATCGAAATCGCCGCCGCGGCCGCCGAGCAGCATCAGCTCGCGAACGCGAATCTCGGTGGTATAGCGCGTCTGGCCCTCCTTGTCCTTCCACTGCGAGTACTCGATCGACCCCTCGACGTACACGCGCTCCCCCTTTCGGCAGTACTTCTCGACGATGTCGGCGAGCCCCATGCCCGACCCCTGCCTCGCATTCCACGCGACGCAGCGATGCCACTCCGTTTTTTCCTGCTTCTCACCGGTCTGCGAATTCCACTGCCTGCTCGTTGCGAGCGAAAACGTGGAGACCTTGCCACCACCGGCAGTCGTGCGCACCTCGGGATCGTTCCCGAGGTTACCGATCAGCGTGACCTTGTTGACACTCCGACTCACTTTGCCTCCCGGCGAGAGTACCTGTGCTCGCCTTCAATGGTAAACCGGCAGTGCGACGCCGCGCACACCCGGCATTCCGGCCGTCATCGTTGCACCGCCAGCCGAAGCACGAGCGCATCCTCGACAGGATGCTGATAATACTTCCGCCGGCGTGTCACTTCGTCGAAGCCGCGCGAGGCGTACAGCTTTCTCGCAGCTTCATTGGATTCCCGCACCTCCAGGTATATCTGCTCCGCACCACGGGACCTGACCTCCTCGACAGCCGAATCCAGCAGCCTGCCGCCGATTCCATGCTGCCGCTGATCCTGGTGAACGGCAAGGTTCAGTATCTCGGCCTCGTCCGCCACCGCAATCGCAATCGCATACCCGGCCACCGCGCCGCGTGCATCCTCCGCGACCAAAAAGATAGTCTGTGGCGAGCCCAGGGCTGTCGTGAACTCGCGGGAGCCCCACGGATCAGCGAAGGAATCTCTCTCGATCAACCCGATGCTGAGCACATCACCGGGCTTTGCCGCCCTGATCATCACGCCAGTCGCCGACCGTGCGCTGCCTCCCATTTGACCTGGGCCTCAGCAAGCCGACCATACACAGGCTCCCATGCGTCGACGTCGCATTCGCCGGCAGCGATGACCTGATCCATCACTCTTGCTACGCCGCGCGCGTGCGGATTCAGCTCGCTTCCCTCGACCGGACCCGCGATGCCGGCCCCGCACCGCCCGGCCTCCTCGATGAGCTCCGCGTCCGCCATGATTCGCGGCTCGTCCGCTGCCTCGATCGAGCCGTCCGCGACGCTGTACGTCGAGACGAAAAGCTCACCCCGCATCGCGGGCAGCGCAGCGAGCCATTTGCCGTCGCGGAGATCGTTGCCGGCGACAATCAGCAGAAGTGAAGAGACCGCAAACAGCGGCCTGCCTGCACCGGCAGCGATCCCTTTTGCGATCGACGCGGCAACACGAAGACTCGTGAAGCTGCCGGGCCCTTCGCCGCACACGATCCTCGCGATATCGGATGGCCTTACTTTCCCATCGCGAAGGCAATCCGCGACCATCGGCATGAAATGCTCCTCACGCCCGACGCGGCCTGGCTTCGGAGCGTTTCCAAGCTGCCGCTCGACTATGACCTCTCGATCGTGAATCAGGGCGACACTCCCGGCGTAGGTAGAGCCGTCGAGCGCGAGGGTGAGGCCGAGGCTCATCCGGCCAGCAGAACGCGGCGAGTCTCGTCACCGGGAAGGTGGCCGAGGTCGATGTGAAGATGATCGGCCGGCATGCGGTCGCCGGCGCGCTCCGGCCACTCGACAATCACGAGCGCCCGATCGGAGATCAGGTCGTCCCAGCCGATGTTCGTGAGCTGTGACTCGTTGTCGAGCCGGTAAAGGTCGACATGATACACAGGAGACCTCGCTGCTTCATACTTGTGTACGAGCGCATACGTCGGGCTCGTCACCGATTCATCGACTCCGTATCCGGAGCAGATTGCCTGAGCTAGCGTCGTCTTTCCCGCGCCGAGATCACCGGAGACTGATATCACGAGCGGCGGGACGATGGCTTCGCCGAGGTCTCTTCCCCACTGCACCATCTCGCTCTCGGTGAGATTGAGATGTCCCTTCGCCGCGAGCGGAGGGAGAACGTGGCGATGTGTCTGCACTACCGCTCGACCCTGATCGCGGCGAGCGACCCTCGCGCGCGCGACCGATTGCCGTCGGCTTTCGCGCGAATCTCGAAAAGCTGGTCGCGGAGCCGCGCTGCAGTCTCGAAGTCGAGGTTCGCTGCCGCCTGCTTCATTTCCTTCTCGAGCTGAGCAACCAGCTGCGCCGGATCTTTCGAGTATGACGCCGACGCTTCGGCGACTCTCCGTTCCTGCTCCTGGTGCCTCGCGTCACTCGCCTCGCGAGCGTCAGCGACACGCGTGATGAACCTCACCTGCTCGGTGCTCTTCACAACCGTCGTCGGAACGATTCCGTGCTCGATGTTGTACGCACGCTGCGTTTCGCGGCGCCGCTTCGTCTCTTCGATCGCACGCTCCATCGAGCCGGTGATGCGGTCGGCATAGAAAATCGCGCGACCGTTCAGGTGTCTCGCCGCGCGGCCGATTGTCTGGATCAAGGATCGGTCACTCCGCAGGAAGCCTTCCTGGTCCGCATCGAGAATCGCGACCAGTGAAACCTCCGGCAGGTCGAGTCCTTCTCTCAACAGATTGATGCCGATGAGGACATCGAATTCCCCGAGCCGAAGCCCGCGCACGATTTCCATTCGCTCGATAGCGTCGATGTCGGAGTGCATGTACCGCACGCGCACTCCCATCTGCTGGAGGTAGTCCGTGAGATCCTCGGCCATTCTTTTCGTGAGCGTCGTGACGAGGACGCGCTCGCCCTTCTGCTCGCGGAGGCGAATCTCGTTCAGCAGGTCGTCGACCTGTCCTCGCACCGGCCTGATGTCGATTTCGGGATCCACAAGACCGGTTGGCCTGATGATCTGCTCCACCACTACTCCCTCGGACAGTCGGAGCTCGATCTCGCCCGGCGTTGCCGAGACGTTGATCGCGCGCGGAGTGAGCGACAGGAACTCGTCGAACATGAGAGGACGATTGTCGAGCGCGCTCGGAAGACGAAATCCATAGTCGACTAGCGTCAGCTTTCGAGCGCGGTCGCCGTTGAACATGCCGCCGATCTGAGGGAGAGTCACGTGCGACTCGTCGACGACGAGAAGAAATTCCTCGGGGAAATAGTCGAACAGACACGCCGGTCTCTCGCCTGCGGCGCGACCCGAAAGATGACGGGAATAATTCTCGATCCCGGCGCAGGTACCGATCTCGAGCATCATCTCGATGTCGAAGTTGGTGCGCGACTCGAGACGCTGCGCCTCGAGCAGCTTTCCCGTCGCACGCAGCTCCGTCAGCCGCTCCGTCAGCTCGGCCCTTATCAGCTCGACTGCCTTCTGAATCGTGGGGCGGGACGTGACGAAATGCTTCGCGGGATAGATCGCAGCTTTCTGAAGATCGGCGATCACCTCACCCGTGAGCGGATTGATCTTCGAGATGCGCTCGATCTCGTCTCCCCACATCTCGACGCGCACTCCCTGCTCCTCATAGGCAGGAAGAATCTCGACTGTGTCTCCGCGAACGCGGAACGTCGCGCGGTCGAACATGACGTCGTTGCGTGAATACTGGATCTTCACCAGCGACCGAAGGATCTCGTCGCGCGGGATTCGCTGTCCCTTCGTGAGCGTCACCATCTGCTCGCGATAGCTGCGCGGGTCGCCGAGCCCGTAGATCGCTGATACGGTGGCGACGATGATCACGTCGTCGCGCTCCATCAGGCTCGACGTCGCACGAAGACGAAGGCGGTCGATGTCCTCGTTGATCGACGCATCCTTTTCGATGTAGGTGTCCGTTGTCGGGACGTACGCCTCGGGCTGGTAGTAGTCGTAGTACGAGATGAAGTACTCGACTGCGTTGTTCGGGAAGAAGCTCTTGATCTCGCCGTAGAGCTGCGCGGCGAGGGTCTTGTTGTGCGAGAGCACCAGGGTCGGGAGGCCGACGTTCCGGACGACGTTGGCGACCGTCATGGTCTTTCCCGAGCCCGTCACTCCGAGGAGCGTCTGGAACCTGTCGCCCCGTTCGAGCCCGCGCGTCAGCTCAGCGATGGCCTTGGGCTGGTCGCCCGCCGGCTTGAAGGGGGCCTGAAGATTGAATTCGGCTTTCGGCACCCGGTAAATATAACTGGTTATCGGGATTTATTCGGGATTCTGGCTGCGGCTATCTGCTGTCTGCCTTCAGCGATCTGCGAGAGCTAACTGCTATCTGTTACCTCCGCGGGGTGGGTTGGGCGGATAGCAGGCAGCGGGTAGCTCTCGCTGACAGGAGACGGCAGACAGCAGACGACTAGTCGTCGCTCGCCAATCGCTCTTTACGTGTTACCTCGGTCACACCCTTAACGCGTCGAGCTGCCTTCAGGACCTTCTGAAGGTGGGCAAGGTTTTCGACCTCGACCGCGAGCGCACCGGTGACATGGCCATCGGCTGAGGTGAGCTCGAACGAGCGAATATCCGTGTCGGTCCCCGAGACAGCAGACGCCAGATCGGCATAAAGCCCGCGGCGATCGGTGGCGTCGAGAACCAGCCGGACCATGAACCGCTCTCCCTCGAGCTCCTTCCAGTCGATGTCGAGCCTCCGCTCCGGCTCGAGGTCGAGCATCAGCAGGTTGGGACAGTCGGCGCGGTGGATGCTGACCCCGCGTCCACGCGTGACGTAGCCGACGACAGGGTCGCCGGGCACGGGCTGGCAGCACTGTGCATAGCGCACCATGAGTCCATCGACGCCCT
>DASWQD010000208.1:0-4243 GCA_036398255.1 Gemmatimonadaceae bacterium
CACTCCTGTCCTGAGCTGAATCAGCCCTCGCTTTCAATGAATCGAGCTTTGCCGACTCAGCCGCCGTGAGCCGGTGTCCATACTCCCCGCGTGCGACGAGATCCTCGGGCGCGTCGAGAACTCCGTGATCCGCCGACAGCATCATCGTCCATCGGCCTTTGCCTACCGTCCGGTCCAGAAAATCGAAAAACTCTCCGAGCGCGCGGTCGAGGCGGAGAAGATTGTCGAGCTGCTCGCGGCTGTTCGGCCCAAAGCGATGCCCGACTCGGTCGGTTGCTGAGAGAGAAACGTTGAGAAAGTCGGGCGCGTCGTCACGTCCGAGCTCGAGCGACGTCACCATCGTCTCCGCCATCTCGAGTGTCACCTTGTCCACGTACGGAGTGTTCTCCCACCATAGCCAGAAGGGTGCGTTGCCCGCTTCACCGGCGAAGGTGTGCGGGAAGAAAGTGTGGACTCCGTCGAACTCGTTGTCGGCAGTGTCGCGATTTGCCTTTGAAAGCGCCGACGCAGGCGCGGAAAGATCCCATGACGTTTCGGAGCGATGCGTCTGGAGTGTTCCGCTGTTAAACGCTGTGATCCATTTCGGATCGGAGGCACGGTAGTAAGTCGACGTCACGAAGCGTCCGAATGCGCCTTCGAACCAGTACACATACGCCGAGCGAACGTGTGCTGCAGGGTGAATCGCGCCACGATCCTTCCCGGAAACTGAGGCGATTTTCGAACGCGGGTTGGCACTCACCATCCACTCGGCCAGTCCGGATCTCATGAGATGCACCGGCGATGCGCCGCGCGCCTCCGCTACCCCGATGATCCGGACCGCAGTGTCGTCGATGTTCTCTACCGGAACCCATTGCGCGCCCTGCCGTTCCAGCCAGAGGTTCCCGATGACTCCGTGCCGGCTCGGATACACTCCCGTCGAAAGCGTTGCGTGACCGGGCGCTGTACTCGTGCCAGCGTGATCGTGAGCCGCATTCGTAAAAGAGTGACCTTCGTTGTAGAGCCGCTTGAAACCGCCCGTATAGAGATCTGCATACTTGTCGAGCAGGTCAAAGCGGAGCTGGTCCACGACGACGAGCATGACAAGCCCCGGACGAGCGGAAGCTGGCGCCGGCGTTTCGTTCTCCGGCGTGGTAGCGCAGGAGGTAGCACCGACTGCAAGCGCCGCACCGAAGCCGATCGTGAGAAGTCTCTTTCTCGTCATGCGATTCTTATGGAGTCAGGAAGTGGTTGGTCGTCACCGCGCAAGACGCGATTTTCGTGCGCCTTGGCGATAAGCTTATACTCCGTGAACCCGCACCGTTGCCAGAGGAACAAGGTTGGATCTTAGAGTTGCCGAACCAGACGCGACGAACCCAGGCAGGAAGCGCCGTGTTGGAGTCATCGGCAGCTTCGTCTGGGACGTGATTCACGGCCGCGATCCGAGATCGGCGCCGGTGGAAGAGTGGGGCGGAATCACCTACGCGCTCGGTGCGCTCGACGCGGCGCTCCCGGACGACTGGGAGATCGTTCCCGTCATCAAGGTGGGTTACGATCTGGCGCCGCGGGCCCGCGAGTTCCTCCACACGCTCAAGAAGATTGCGCCCGATGGACACGCCATCGAGGTCCCCCATCTCAACAACCGAGTCAATCTCTACTATCAGAGTGCGGAGCGCAGATGTGAAAAGCTGACGGGCGGAGTTCCACCCTGGAACTGGCTCGGCCTGAAGCCGCTGTTGTCGGACCTCGATGCGCTTCACATCAATCTCATCAGCGGATTCGAGCTCGACCTCGAGGTCGCGCAGCATATTCGCGCGCACTTCAAGGGTCCGATCTACTGCGACATGCATTCGCTCGTGCTGGCAGTGCAGCCGGACGGAATGCGCACGCTGCAACCGCTGCCAAACGCATCCGCGTGGTTCCGGTGCTTCGACATCGTCCAGGTAAACGAGGACGAGATGTCGATGATGGCGCCGGATTCGCTCGCGCTCGCGGCAATGGCTATGGCCTCGGGCGTCAGCGTGCTCAATGTCACCCTGGGGTCACGCGGCGCCGTTTACTTTGCGTCTCAGGGATTCGAGCGGCTCGACGATCTCGAGCGAAACCGGCTCGCTCCGCCGAGCGGGCCGCTCCGCACGGAGCTCATCCCCGCGTCTCGGACACGAGATCTGAACGGAGGTGATCCAACAGGGTGCGGAGATGTGTGGGGAGCAACATATTTCTCACGCCTGCTTGCTGGAGACGACATCAGATCGGCGATGACCGCTGCCTCGCAGGCGGCGGCTCGTAACGTAGACCACCGCGGGGCCTCGGGTCTCGCGCAATATCTTAGAGGGGAATTGAGCGCCAGGTGACCACCGTTATCGATGTGCCCCACTCGCTCGACGACCGATCATTCGAAGACATCTTCGATCAGCTCGCTCCCCTGCCCCCCGACGAAAAAGTCCTTCTCGATGCGCGGCGTACTCGCTGGGCGTCGCCTTTTGGACTCACGGCACTGCTCACCATCGCGCAGACGCGGCTCGAGCGCCCAACGCTTGCCGTGCCCGAGGGTGAGGACACAGCGTCGTACTGGTCGCGCGCGAGCTTCTTCAAGCATGCAGAAGGCCTGTATGACATCACGGGCCGCGTTCCGCGAGCGCGTCAGGCGTCGGAGTCGAGCGTATTGCTGGAAGTCACGCCGGTCGTCCATACACAGGACGTTCACACGGTCGTCGAAAACATCCAGCAGCGCGCGCAGACAATTCTCTCGGAGAAGCTGCACCTCCAGTCCAAGGTCACGATGCGGTTCACGATGGCGCTTTCCGAGATCTGCCAGAACGTCATCGAGCATGCCGGGACCGGCGGGTGGGTGGCGGTACAGGCATACAAGTGGCAGCAGAGACTCGGAGGCAGAAACGTCGTGGTGATCGCGGTTTGCGATGCGGGAATGGGATTCCGCAAATCGCTCGAGTCGTCGCAGGGCCCTCGTCCGACCGACAGGTGGGGAGATGCAATGGCGCTCGAGGAGACTGTGATGCGCGGAGCAACGCGCTTCAGGGATCCGGGCCGCGGGCAGGGACTTCAGGGTGTGAAGCGCTTCATCGGCAACTGGAACGGAAAGCTCAGCGTTCGCAGCGGGACGGCGAGAATCGCCATCGTTCCCTCGTGGGACGAGGACGACGTGATGAAGGAGAATCTCGCCCCCTTCCCCGGCGCCCAGGTTCAAATCACGATTCCTGAATGGATGCCCGACGCATGATCAGCCACATCGACGTGAGCTCGGTGCTCAAACGCAGCGTTTGCGACCTTTACTCCAATCTCGTCACCCGCCCGACTGGCGCAGCGGTCCGTATTGGAATCGAGCACCATCTCGACGAAATCGGAGACAAGGCGCTCGCGGTGCTCGACTTCTCGCACGTCGGCCTGCTCGACTTTTCGTGCGCCGACGAGATCGTCGCCAAGCTTCTGATGCAGTACGTGAGCCTCGATATCCCGCGACGCGAAGTGTATTTCGTGTTCTACGGGATGAGCGAATCTCACCTCGATGCGATCGAGGCGGTGCTCGAGCGGCACGGTCTTGCTCTCGTCACGCAGCTCGCCGACGGCGCGCCGTGTCTCATGGGTGAAGTCGCCGACGACCAGCGCCGCGCGTGGGAGAAGATCTGCGAGCTGGGAAGCGCACGGCCGTCGGATCTCGCTGATGCATTCGGGGTCGCGCAGGAGAACGCGGAGCGCACACTCGACACGCTGTGGCGCCGCCGGCTCGTCATCAGGCAGGAGAGCGGCTACTTCCCCGTGCGCCGCGCTGCGTCATGAAGCGAATGCGAATCGAGACGAGGAACCTGAGCCTCGGTTCCCGGTTCCAGCCGCAGCTCAAAGTCACGGAGTATATCTCCACCCACAAAGGGGACGCCGAGCGCGGTCCGATGGTTCGGATCAACGCGGCGGAAGCGAAGATCCGTCTGCTGGAGGACGGGGAGCTCGTATGGGTCGCCGGCCCCCGCCGAAACGAGCTCGCAGTTCTCCGCGTCGACAATGATGTCGGCGCCGGTCACGTTGCCCTTCGAGATGTTGCAGGAGTTGCCGTTTCCGAGTCAGTGACGGTGAGCAAGCCCGACACGGACACCCCGGTAGGAAAGCGGCACTTCGGCTGATGGCCTCCTCGCGCAAGCCGCGGCAGACCGGCCGCTCGACGATTGCCGTTCACGGCGGGTCAGACCACAGGTCCGCCGGCTCGCCGGTTTCGTCGCCCAGAACGCAGTCAGTGAACTACGTGCAGGAGTTC
>DASWQD010000209.1:0-8741 GCA_036398255.1 Gemmatimonadaceae bacterium
ATATTCCTTGACCGCATCGACCGGGATCGATTTTGCGTTGGCCTGACCCCCCGGCTGGCCAGTAGTTCCCAAGCCGAACGGATCGCTGGCTACGGCTCCGTCGATTTGAATCAGGTTCTGCCTGAGATTCACTCCGCCACCGGATAGAAATCCGGTCGTCGTGGAAACCTGCGGGACGGTTCGCACGATTTCCGAGAAATCGCGGTTCAGCAACGGCATACGCCGCAGGGCCGAATCAGAGATAGTCGAGCCCGTTCCGGTTCTGGACGGACTTATGATAGCGTCCGTCGTGCCGGTTACCTGGACCGCATCGAGAACGGCCGTTTGCTGGGCAAGTACAATGTCCTGCTTTGTCGCTTCGCCGAGCTCGACGGTCAGACCCTCGCGCGACGCAGCCTGGAAGCCGATCCGCCGGGCCGTTACGGTATAGCCGCGACCGATTGCCAATCCCTGGGCGCTGTAACGGCCACCTTCACGGGAAGTGGTACGAACCGTAATGCCGGTTTCGCGGTTCGTGATCTCGAGCTGTGCACCCACAAGCCCGTTTCCTTCACTATCGGTAACGAAGCCACTGATTGCGCCTGTCGTGACCCCCTGAGCGTTGGTTTCGCTTGCGAGGCCAGCGCCGATAACAACGCCAAGTGCGATTGCGATTCGGGTCAAACTTCGTGTGAGCATGGTTGGGACCTGGGAGAGAGAGAGAACTTTTTAGGTGCGGGAAATCCGGAAACCGCCGGGGTGCTCTGGGAGCAAAGAATCTCGATTATGAAGCGCGGCGTCGGCGCCCGCAAGAGTCGTTGCCGAGATCTTCGGCGATATGGAGTAGCTGTTGCGATACCCCAGATTGGCGCCGAAATGATGGCGGTTGAAATCGCGGAACGAGATAAATGTAAAAGCGGGCACGGACTTTCGTCCGCGCCCGCCGTGAAGCTGCGCCGTGTCCTAGAAGCTGACGCGCGCGGAGAGCTGCATTCTCCAGTAGTTCGAGACGAAGTTGCCGAGCTGGTACGGCTCAAGCTTACCATCCTTGTCGGCATCGATCGTTCGATAGTTGAACGTCACCGTCGGAACGCCCGCCGCAACGTCAAAGGTGGTGTGTGTAAGGAGCGGAATGTTGCTCCTGGTTGAGTAGGGGCTCACTTGCTGCTGACCCCAATCTTCATTCAGCAGGTTGCCGAAGTTGAAGATGTCCAGCTGAAGCGTGACTCGCTGCGTCGACCTCAGAAGAGGAATATTCTGACGGACAGTCACATCGAAGTTGTTCGACCACGGAAGGCGACATGAATTTCTCGACAATATGCGACCGCGATGCTCGCTGAGGCATGGCGACATGTCAATGAGCTGTTCGAACGCCGCTGCCTGATCCGCAGCTTTCAAAGTATCACCGACTGAGGCGGTCAGATTTGCGAATCGAATCTCGCTCTGGTCAGTGGAGCTTTTTGGAATGTAAATCAGGTCGTTGCCGGCAGAGCCGTCAGCATTGAGGTCACCGCGACCCCCCGACCCACCGTAGACATAATCGTGCGGCGCCCCCGAGACTCCCTGGTACGAAACCGTAAAGTCTGTCGCGAGACCAGATGCCCAGCTGCCCAATATTCCGGACAGTCGGCTCCAGGGGACGGTCTTCGTAGCGAACGCCGAGATCTTGTGCGGTTGATCGAACAGCGAGATACCGGTGAATGCGTCTTCCTGTTTCTGGGAAAGCGTCCGCCCGAAGTTCCAGTTCGACAAATGCGTGCTCGACGTGAAGCTCTGGACGTCGCGGGCCCGGCCAAAGGAGTAGGCCACATACGCTTCCCAGTTATTGGAGTAACGTTTTCTGAGCTGGCCAGTCAGGTTGTAGGCGTAATCTTCGTTCTGATTCGTAGCCTCGATCGCAGATGCGAATCGAGAAGTGCCCCCTCCCGCTGTTACGCCAGCGGGACGCGCCGCGGTCGAGAGCCCATTTGCTGCGATCGTGCCGTAGAGGACGCGACCAAACCTGTCCGTCCCCACGGGTCCGGCGATGTTGCGGTTGATGAAGAAGAGCTGGTTCAAGCTTCTCGAGTAAAGACCTTCGACAGTGGCCACGAGATTCATTGGCAGCACGCGATCAAACGCCAGGTTCGCCCTCAGCGGTTGGGGGAACTTGAGATCCTCATCGAGGAAGCTGAGGTTGCCGATAGGTTTGCTGCCTCGTCCATTCGCACAGTTCGTAATGTTGCTCGCATCAGGAGTGAAGGCGGGCGCCGGGTCGGGACTGAACTGAGCTGAACCGCACGTGAGTACGGCTCGAACCGCGCCGTTGTCGACGTAGGCGTTTTCCATCCAGACAGCCGGAGGCGTTCCTACAAAGAGCCCAATGCCGCCGCGAAGCTGGTTGATCTGATCGCCTGTAACGTCGAAGTTGAACCCAAATCTCGGTGAGAACTGGAGTGCGCCTTTGGCGGTTTTCTTGGGCCCGTATGCAGAATCCACCGCGGGAGCGTAGGTGTTGTCCGTCAGAAAAGCGCTATTGTCGGCACGCAAGCCGAAACTGAGCGTGAGCTTCGGGCTCGCGGTCCACGTATCCTGGACGTACAGCGCTGACTGGAGCGCATCGAAATAAGCGTTGCCACCCTGACTCAGCACGATCGCGCGGCGGAATCCACTGGGAGCTCCCTGCTCGAAGCGCGCAATGCTGTCGAATGTCCACACGCCGTATGCGCTCTCATTGAACAGATTCCGAATCTGGCTCAGCTCGTGTCTCGTGCCTATTACGAAGCTGTGCTGCCGGAAGGGAATCGTCAGATTGTTGGTGAACTCGTAAGTGTCTGCATCGAGCTCGTTACCCTGCGAAGGTCGATCAGCGCCGGCGATGATCTGACGGTTGCCGGTGTAGTTGACGATGATCTCCGGAAAGGTGGTCTTCGGTTTTCTCCGATCGCGGACCCAGTTGGCACCTACGAACGCTTCATTGCTCCAGCCATTACGGAAATTGGAGAACAGCTGAACTACAGGTGCCTTCTTGTTGCTCGCCACTGAATGGAAATTCGAGGAGTAGACTCCGCGAGTGGCCGAGCGGAACGTCTCTCTCCGATTGTCGTTGATCGCATCAGTGTAGTTGAACCGCGCAACGAGCCGATGGGCCGGACTGAGCTGAAAATCGAGCCGGGCAAAGATGTTGTCCATCGGTGTCGGAGTATTCACCTGGGCCAGAGTTCCTGGGTCAGGATTTCCCGTTTTTGCCTTGTAGGCCGCGTCAAACCGCGAAACCTCCGCCGCGCTAAAGCCGAATGCAACTACGCCCGGACCCTCGGTCTGCCCGAAATACGGTCCGCTGACTGGCGTTGTCTCTCGCGTCCATTCATTCGCCGTAAAGAAATGAAGCTTGTCTTTCACTATGGGGCCGCCGAACGAGAACCCAGTCTGGCGCCGGTTGAAGTCGGTCGCCCGCAGCACGGGAACGTCGCGGCCGTAGTCCTGATTTCTGTAGTACTGAAAAACCGATCCGTGGAATTCGTTCGTTCCGCTCTTCGTAACCGCATTGAGAAGAATTCCGCCGAAGTTTCCCTGGCGCACGTCATACGGTGCGAGAAGAATCTGGTACTCCTTGATCGCGTCGATCGAGATCGCCTTCGCGCTGATTTGGCCGCCCGGTTGGCCGGTGGAACCAAGACCGAACACATCTCGCTCGGTCGCTCCGTCGATCTGAACATTGTTCATGCGGTTCGACATTCCCCCGCCGGAGAATCCGGGCCCGGAGCTCGAAACCTGAGGCGCAGCTCGCGTGAAGTCGACAAGGTTTCTCGTCGTCGTCGCGGAGCGCTCGAGCGCCTGTTGCGAGATCGTCGTCTTCGTCCCAGTGCTCGACGGAGCTATGATCTCACCGGTGGTAGCGCGAATCTCGAGCTCCGAAAGCTGCGTCGCCTGCGGGCTCAGCCGGATGTCTATTCTGCTGTTCTGACTGAGCTGAATGAAAATGTTCGAGCGCGTGGACGGCGCGTAGCCAATCCGGCGGCCTTCGAGCGTGTACGGCCCGCCGACTTCGAGGGAAGTGAGAGTGTATCGACCTCCCTCGCGGCTGGTGGCTCTTGCAGTGAAACCAGTCGTTCGGTTAGTGATCGAGACTGTGGCGTTCTCGAGCGGATTGCCTGCGCTGTCCGTGACGAAACCGGTGACTCCGCCAGTCGTGACACCCTGAGCGTGAACATCGGCGGCCACCACAGATGCGAGCACCAGACCGAGAGCCGCGATGAGACGGATCAGACGTCGTGTGATCATGATGTGGACCTGTTTTTAAGGGGGGATTTAACGGGTCAAAGCTACGTCTGGGGCACCCATGCGGCAAGCAACAAAAAACCTACTTTTCGGCGACTTTTCTGCTCCCCGCAGTCATATAGTAGACGGGAATTCCAGCCAGAATTCCGCCGAGCACTCCGAGGGTCTGCCAGCGGCTCGACGGGTCGATGATTGCATTCCCCAGCAGAAAAATTGTCGAGAGAATGAAGAGCGCCGGAATCACAGGGTACAACGGCACTCGGAAGGCCGGATTGTATCCGGGCCGCTTGCGGAACGCGAACACCGACGCAACCGCCATCGCATAGAACGGAACGATCGACGTCACGAACGCATCAGCCAGCTGGTCGAACGTGCCCATCAGCACAAAAACGACACCGATCGTAGTGACGGTCGCAATCGACACGTGCGGCGTGCCGAACCGCGGATGAACCCGGCCGAGCGGCTTGAACAGCATGCCGTCCGCCGCCGTCGCATAGATGACCCTCGGTCCGGTGATCATGACGGCGTTGAGCGTCCCGAAGGTCGAGATCATCACCACCACCGACACGAATACGGCGCCCGGACGACCCATGATGCGCTGCGCGACATCCGCCGCAACGAGCGGGGACGAGGCAATCTCCTCCACTGAAAGCACAGCCAGATACGCCAGGTTTGCGAGGAGATAGATGAAGATGATTCCAAGGGTTCCGATGATGAGAACACGGGGCAGCGTGCGACTTGGATCCTTCACCTCGCCGGCGATGAAGCTCACGTCCGCCCACCCGTCGTAGACCCACAGCACCGAAACGAGAGAGAGTCCAAAGGCAGCGACCGAGAAGCTTCCCGGCGGAACGGCAGGCGTGTAGTGCCCTCCGGTCTGCGGAAGTCCGATCGCGAACGCCATGACGACAATGGCCAGGAGACCTATCACCTTGGCTGATGTCATCACGTTGACCACTCCGCCTGCGCGCTTCACTCCTGTGTAGCTCACCGACCCGGCGAAGAAAATCGCCGCCGCCGCTATCCAGTGGGTGTACCGGGAAAATGGCGCAACGGCAGGATCGTTTCCGGTGACGCGAATGAGATACTCGGCGAATGTCGTCGAGATCGCACCGAGAGCCGCTGCACGGATCATCACCAGCTCGGCCCAGCCGAAGAGATACGCGGGAAGGCGGCCCCACGCCTCCTTTATGAAAGCGTAAACGCCTCCGGTTCTCGGGAAGGCGCTCGCGGCTTCAGCCAGCGTCAGAGCTCCGCACAATGCGAACAGTCCGCCGACAACCCAGATGCTGAGGAGCGGAAGCGGGCCGGGGAGCTTGTCGGCAATTCCAGCGGGCGATCGAAAGATTCCCGAGCCTATCGTGGACCCGACCAGAATTGCGACTGCTGTCCACATCCCGACGCGGCGCTGAAGGCCGCCGTCGTTCTCCGTCGTATCGCTCGCTGGCTCGCTCATGCGCGAACGGTACTGCAAAGCCTTTCCGTCCGCGAGTAGCTTTGACCACGATGAATCACACCCACGGGATGGCGCACTCGCTTGCGGAGCCGATATTCTGGGTTGCCGCAGTGATCTGCGTCGTCGCCGAGCTCGCAATTCTTCGGTCGGCATTCATGCCGCGGCCGGGCGCAATCGAATCGGCGGAGATGCCGCATTCGTCCCGCGGAATCGAGATGATCTGGGCAATCGTCCCCGCTGTCGCTCTCGCAGTCCTAATGGCCGCCACCTGGCGAGCCGTCAATCACTGACCAGGCTGCGATGCAGTCGCTGAAAAAGCTGTCGCTCGCCGCGCTCGTCCTGGCATTCGCGCAAATCGTTTTCGGTGCGATAGTCCGCATCACCGGCTCGGGCATGGGCTGCGGCGATCACTGGCCAAAATGCCTCGGGCAGTGGTTTCCGCCGCACGACCGGGTGGACCTCATCATCGAGATCACGCACCGCTACATCGCCTTCGCTCTCTCGATCGTGATTCTTGCCCTCGTCATCGCGGCGTTCCGTCGGCGCACGGAAGCCGGAGTCGGCGGACGGGGTGGAGTGCTGCGCCCGGCCGTCGCAGCGGGAGTAGTCGTCGTGATCGCGGCGCTGCTTGGCGCGATTACCGTCAAGCTCGCACTCAATCCCCTCGTGATTGCGGCGCATCTCACGATCGCGATGTCGCTGCTCGCCACGCTCGCCTTGACGCTTGCCCGCGCCGGCGGTCTCTGGATGAGCGCTGACCTCAAGGGCACGACCGGACGGTCGTTCCGCGCTGCGCGCTTCGCGGTGGTTCTCGCTCTGTTGACGATCGTCTTCGGGGCACTCACGGCGAACTACCCGGACGCCGCGGTGGCGTGTCCCGGGTTTCCGTGGTGCAGCGACTACATGATCTACGGTCCGGCCATCGGGATTCACGTTACGCATCGAATCCTGGCATTTCTTCTCTTTGGGCACCTGCTCGGGATGGCCATCGCCACAGGCAAGCGAAAAGAGCCTCCCGTCATCCGCCGTGCCGCCCAGGCTGCCTTCGCAGCGGCAATGATCCAGGTCATCGTCGCGGGCGTGATGATCACAATGCAGTTTCCGCCGGTGTTCCGATCGCTGCACCAGGCGTTCGGCACGCTGGTCTGGCTCGCAGTCGTGATCCTCGCAATTCTGAGCTCGAGAGCGCGCATCGGAGCGCCAAGGCTGACTCCAGCGGCTGCGGCCGCATGACATCGCCCGTCTCGCCCGCGCCCGCCGCCGATCGGAGTCTGTTCCAGGACCTGGTGATGCTCACCAAGCCCCGGATCATCTCCCTCCTGCTCGTCACGACGATCGCTCCGATGTTCGTTGCGGGAAATCCGAACATCGCCCTCGTCGCGATCGTTTTCGTCGGCGGATACCTGATGGCCGGAGGCGCGAACGCGGTCAACATGTACATGGACCGCGACATCGACGACCGGATGGCGCGCACGAAGCTCAGACCCATCCCAAGCGGCCGTATGAGCGGAACGTCGGTCCTCGCATTCGGCGTGGCGCTTGCGACCGCCGCGACATTTCTATTCGCGTACTTCGTGAACGTCGTGTCGGCCACGCTCGCACTCGCCGGCTTCTACTTCTACATCTACGTGTACACCCGGTGGCTCAAGCGCACCACGCCGCAGAACATCGTCATCGGCGGCGCTGCGGGCGCATTTCCTCCGCTCGTCGGATGGTCGGCGGTCACCGGCAACATCGACCTCGTAGCCGTCTACCTCTTCCTCATCATCTTCTACTGGACTCCTCCGCATTTCTGGGCCCTCGCTCTTCTCAAGCAGCGCGACTATTCGAAAGCCGGAGTTCCAATGGCGCCGCTCGTATGGGGAGTCGAGGAGACGATGAGCCAGATGCTCTGGTACACCCTCATCCTCATCGGGCTGACGGTGATGCCATTCACATTCGGCGCTTTCGGTCTCATCTATCTCATCTCTGCGGTCGTCCTCGGGCTGATTCTCCTCGTCGGGATAATCAGGATGCGGATGACCGCCGACTGGACGGCGCCCGCGTGGTGGGTCTACAAGTATTCCCTGCTCTATCTTGCGCTGCTCTTCGTCGCGATGGCCGTTGACCGGAAAATCTCGCTCTGATGGCTGAAGCGGGCACCCGCAAGCTTCCTTCGCCGAAGCCGCTCGGCCAGCTCCTGCCGCGGGTCCGCCCGCATCGATGGAGAATTGCGGGCGCTCTCGTCTGCCTCCTCATCAGCGTCGGAATCGGGCTCGCGTTTCCACAGATCGTGCGTCAGCTGCTCGACGCTGCATTCGTCGAGCACGACTCCAGCCTGCTCGACCGCATCGCTCTCGGACTGATTGGCCTCTTCGCCATTCAGGCGGCGCTGAATTTCACGCAGGTCTACCTGCTCACGATTACATCCGAGCGAATCGTTGCGAGCCTTCGGCGCGATCTCTTCGCGCACCTCATACGACTTTCGCCCGGTTTCTTTACCGAGCGACGCACCGGCGAGCTGACGAGCCGCCTCTCGGCTGACACCACGGTTCTTCAGACGGTGCTGAGCTACAACCTCTCGGAATTCGCGCGGCAGTCGCTGTTCCTGGTCGGCGGAATCGTTCTGCTGACGATGACCCATCCGCGCCTCGCGCTCACGACGCTGGCCGTCGTTCCGATCGTCATCGGCGCCGCGCTTTTCTTCGGAAGACAGCTTCGCCGCGCGAGCACCGGCGTCCAGGACCGAATTGCGGAAGCAACGGGCTCGGCGGAGGAGGCGTTCTCGCAGATCCGGACAGTGCAGAGCTTCACGCGGGAAGGCGAGGAAACCCGGCGTTACACCGCGCACATGGCTCACGTGATTGCGGCGGCGATGGACCGGTCGATAATCCGCGCGACGTTCTTCGGAATCCTCACCTTCTGCGCGTTCGGCGGTGTGGTTGCAGTCCTCTGGCAGGGCGGGCGCCTCGTGCTCGAAGGAACACTCACTGCCGGCGCGCTCGTGTCGTTTCTTCTTTATGCACTCTACGTCGCGGGAGCGGTTGGCTCTCTCGGTTCGCTGTTC
>DASWQD010000210.1:0-5862 GCA_036398255.1 Gemmatimonadaceae bacterium
ATCTCGTCGACGTGGTGCTTCGGGAGAGCGGTCAGCCGACGCTCAGGCTCACTGACGATTTCGCAACACATCACGTCTGGCGCGCGGGACTCGCCGCAGCGCTCTCCGATTTCGTGAGCGAAGCTGCGCTGCTCACGGACAGCATCGCGATGATTCGCGGGCGCCTCGAGTCGGAGCAGGAGCCCGATACAGCAACTGTTGCACTCGTGTCGGAGCTGCGCGGCGCGGGCCGGCGCATCGAGGCACTCGCCGGCGCAGTTCACGGCGCGCTCGAGCCGGGATCTGATTCGCACAAGCGCATCCGCTGGATCGAGTCTCGCGGACGCGATGGAAATATCGGAGTGACGTGGGTACCGCTCGACCTTGCGCCGATTCTGCGCGACGATCTTTTCTCTCGCGCGAAGACGACTGTCGTCACCAGTGCGACGCTCGCGACTGACTCCCGGTTCGAGTTCGTGAGCCGCCGCCTGGGAGTCGATCAGCTCGACATACCGCCGGTCACTGAATCATTTCCGTCGCCGTTCGACTTCAAGCGGCAGGCCATTCTTGCCGTGCCGACGGATACTCCGGCGCCGAACACTGATCCAGCGGGACACTTTCGCGCCGTCATCGGGATGGTGGAGGAATTCACTGCCGCGTCCGACGGCGGCATCTTCGTTCTCTTCACAAGTCACCGCGACGTTCAGCAGATGGCGAGCGAGCTGCGTGACCGGGGACTTGCAGCAGAGCGGCCTCTACTCGTTCACGGCGAGGAATCGCGCGACTCGCTGCTCATGCGCTTTCGTGAATCCGGCCGCGCCGTTCTGCTCGGAACCTCGTCGTACTGGGAAGGCGTCGACGTCGCCGGTCACGCGCTGCGCGGTCTTCTCATCGCGAAGCTGCCGTTCCGTGTGCCGACCGAACCGCTCACCGCGGCGCATTGCGAAGCGATCGCGGAGCGGGGTGGAGATCCCTTCGCGGAATACATGGTTCCGCATGCCGCGCTGCGTCTCAAGCAGGGCTTTGGACGCCTGATCCGGTCGTCGAGCGATCGCGGGGCCATTGTAATCGCCGATTCGCGCGTCGCAACGAAGGCCTACGGCGCAACGCTGCTCCGCGCGCTCCCTCCGGCGAGGCGGATTCTTGTACATTGGGACCAGGTTTCCCGACAGCTCAGGGAGTTTTACGCGACATGAACCGACCCGGTAAAATCGTCTGCATCGGCCGCAATTACCGCGAGCATGCAAAGGAGCTCGGCAACCAGGTGCCCGCCGAGCCGCTGTTCTTCTTGAAGCCCTCGACGAGCATCATCGGAGAAGGGGAGCCGATCATTCTTCCGCCGCAGTCGGAGCGGGTGGAATTCGAGGGCGAGATTGGAATCGTCATCGGCCAGCGCCTCACGCGAGCGAATGAAGAAGCAACGAAAGACGCGGTGAGCGGTGTCGTAGCAATCAACGATGTCACAGCGCGAGATCTCCAGAAGAAGGACAGTCAGTGGACTCGCGCAAAGGGGTTCGACTCGTTCTGTCCCATGGGAAGCGTCGCTGCCTCATTCGGCGATCTCTCGTCTCTCACGATCATCACGCGCGTCAACGGCGAGGAAAGGCAGCGAGGATCGTCGCGCGACATGGTGTTCTCCATTCCAATGCTTCTTTCCTATGTCTCCCACGTGATGACCCTCGAGCCTGGTGACGTGGTTGCGACCGGAACGCCTTCCGGCGTCGGCGCGCTCGCGGACGGGGACATCGTCGAAGTCGAGATCGAGGGACTGAGCAAGGTCACCAACCCCGTGCGGGGGGCTCGCTGATGCCTCGTGTAGCGGGACGTGTTCAGGCGCTTCCCGATTATCCCCTCGGAAAATTTCCCGAGAAGAAGCGCCAGCTCATCGCGCGCGGTGTCGATGTGATCGACTTGGGCGCCGGAGATGCGGACCTGGCTCCGCCACCGGCTGCGGTCGAGCGTCTTGCCGCTGCGGCACGCACGCCGTCGATGAGCCGGTACGGCTTCGGTCTGGGACTGGTGGAATATCGCGAGGCAATCGCGCGATTCACGAGGCGCCGGTTCGATCTGAAATTCGATCCGTTCACCGAGATCGTTCCGCTGATCGGATCGAAGGAAGGGATATCGCACGTCGCCATGGCGTACGCCGAAGACGGCGACGTGACGATCATCCCGGAACCGGGCTATCTCGCGTACGTGGGCGGCTCGCTTCTCGCGCAGGGCGAGCCGTATCGGTACGCACTCCGTCCCGAGAAGGAATTTCTCGTTGACCTCGACGACGTTCCGCCTGAGGTCCTGCGGCGAACACGCATTCTCTACCTCAACTATCCCAACAATCCGACCGCGGCCATTGCCCCGCGCGAGTATCTCGAGCGGATAGTGAAGCGGTGCCGGGAACTCGACATCCTGCTGGTGTATGACAATGCCTACTCCGAAATGGCATTCGACGGCTACCGTCCTCCGAGCATCTTCGAGATCGACGGAGCGCGCGACGTCGCATTCGAGTTTCACTCGATGTCGAAGACGTACAACATGACGGGGTGGCGGTGCGGATGGGCGGTCGGTGCGAAGGAGCTCGTTGCGCCGCTTGCGAGAGTGAAGCTCTTCGTGGACACAGGTGCGTTCATGGCTGTTCAGGCCGCATCGGCAGCGGCGCTCGATGATCACGACAACTTCGTGCCGGGCAACATCGCGGTGTTCGAGGAAAGGCGTGACGCAGCGGTCGCCGCGTTTCGCGAGAACGGCTTCGAGGTGCAGTCACCGCAGGCGACGATGTATCTGTGGATTGCATTGCCCGAACACATCACCAGCGCCGAGTTTGCCGAGTTTCTAATGGAGGAAGAAGGAGTGATCGTGCTGCCGGGCTCGTCATTTGGCGAAGGTGGAGAAGGATTTTTCAGAGTCTCGTTCGTGACCTCCCCGGAGCGACTCCGCGAGGCTGCGTTGCGTGCCGGGCGCGTTCTCACCCGCCTCAGTGTAGGGGCCTGACGCGCCAGGCGTGTCACACATTCAATGAACACACTCAAGGGATCACGAGCGCCTGAAACAACTGGCAAGGCGAGAAGTCCGCGCCCGCTTGCCGTGTCGATTGTGCTGCACGTGCTCCTCGTGTTCGCGCTCGTGCGATTTCTCATCTCGCCTTCGGCGTTCACGATGATCTTCGGGCGTACGCGATCACCGGAAGTTCCCGCTGAGCGAATCGGATTCCTGCGTCTGCCGAAGAGTACCGGCCCGGCGGTGGAAGGAAGGAGCGGTGGTGACAACAGGCCGCTGACGGCAACTCCGCCCAAAGCCATCGTCGCGCCTTCTGCGGTCCCGACTGGAATACCGTCCGCGCCCGACAGGCCGTCGGAACCCGCCGAGCCGGAAAGCGGAAGCGGGCCGCTCGTAGGCAGTGGTGGTCCTGCTCGCGGAATTCGTCCGACTTACACCGATCCCCGCGTTTGGGCAGCTCCGGGCGACATCGTAGCTGCGCCGAAAAGCGCGAAGGAGAAGCTCGACAGCGCGATTGTCTCGATGATCGCGCCGTACACTGACTCCATCGCCGCCCAGTCGGGCGCGCGGCAGCCCGGCGACTGGACGTTCGAGAAGGGCGGACGGAAGTACGGCATCGATCCCAAGTACATCAGACTTGGAAAGGTGTCGATACCGACCGCGGTGCTTGCCCTGCTGCCGATCAACACGACGGGCAACCCGACGATGAACGATCGCAACAAGCTTCAGAACCAGCTGCGCGCCGACATTTTCTGGAATGCGCAGCGCGGAATGAACGAAGCCGATTTCAAGAAAGCCGTGCGCAGCATTCGAGAGCGGAAGGAGCGGGAGCGGGCCGACGCCGAAAAAAAAGCGCGGCAGGCTGATCAGCCCGCCGCGCAACAGGACAAGAACTAGCTCAGCCTCTCGACATCTCGGCCGTCTGCGATTCCATCGTGACGAACGGCCGGAACACTCCGCAGACAACGCCGAGAATTCCGAAATCCTGTCCGGGCTGAACCTCGATTTCGCGCTCGGCAGGATTCGCCGGTTTCAGACGGACCATGCCGTTCGAGCTCGACAGAGTCTTTACGGTGGCCTCATCGCCGAGTCGCGCTGCGACGATGTCGTTCTCCTTCGGCTTCGCCGCGGGATTGACCATCACGAAGTCCCCGTCGGAGATCGCGCGCCCGATCATGCTGTCACCCTTCACCTTGAGGAAATAAACATCCTCGGCGGGAATGAAGCGGCGGTCCATGGTGATGAATCCCTGGCGGTTTTCCGGGAGGATCGACGGCTCGCCCGCGTGGATTTTTCCGTAATAGGGAACGGGCTTCGTCTTCGAGCCACCCGTAAACCCGAGCAGGCGAACTCCACGAGATCTCGCGGGATCGCGCTCGATGTAACCCTTCTTCGCGAGTGACTGAAGAAGGTCGGAAACTGTTTTCGTGGACTTGATCTGAAACTTCTTTCCGATGTCGCGGATACTCGGCTGATACGTATTCTCAGCCGTAAAGTCGAGAAGGTAGTTGTAGACTGAGCCTTCCAACGGGGTCAAAGCGTCAGGCATCGTTGCTCCAAGCTGAATAACGGACACGGCGGCACAGGCCGGGGAAATCGAATCGCGATTAATAAAATCTGATGTGCGAGCCCCGGAGCGTCAATGAAGTTCTGTCCGGTAGGAGACACTTCAGCCCGCCCGTAGCCAGTTTACCGCGTCTCCGATCCTTTTTAAAGCCAGATCCTTGCCCTGCATGATGAGCACTTCGAAGATCCCGGGGCTTACCCCGAGGCCGGTGAGTGCCACCCGCAAAGGCTGAAACACCTTGCCGGCCGCGACCCCTTTTTTCTCCGCGAGAGCTCGCAGTGTCGTTTCGAGCTCCTCCGCCGTCCATGTCGCTGAGCTTGCGAGTGCCTGACCGGTCGCGTCAAGAATGTCGGCGGCCGTCGATCGATCCTTCCAGTTCTTGGCAACCGCCTCGGCGTCGTACTCGATCGAGTCGAGGAAATACGGTCCTGCCTGGCGCACTATGTCGTCCGTCGTGCGAGCGCGAACTCGAAGGAGATCGAGCAGCGACATGTACCAGTCGCGACGGGCTTCGACATCGCCCGGCGTGGTGAGACCTGCGGCGATCATTGCCGGAGTGACGCGAGGCTCCAGCTCCTCGAGCGGAACGCGCGAGAGATGCTGCCCGTTCATCCACTCCAGCTTCTTCGGATCGAAGATGGCGGCCTTTCTCTGCAGTCCATCGGGACTGAAGAGCGTGATCATCTCGTCGATCGTCATGACCTCCCGATCACCGCCGGGAGACCAGCCGAGGAGCGCGAGAAAGTTGAGCATCGCGCCAGGAAGAAGTCCCTGATGCTGATAGTCGCCCACGGCGGTTGCACCGTGGCGCTTGCTCAGCTTCTTGCCGTCCATTCCGTGAATCATCGGAAGGTGTGCGAACACCGGGAGCTCGGCTCCGAGTGCGCGGTAGAGCAGGATCTGCTTCGGCGTGTTGCTGATGTGATCGTCGCCGCGCATGACGAGCGTGATGCCCATCGCGATGTCGTCGGAAACAACCGCGAGATTGTAAATGGGTGTCGCGTTGGAGCGAAGGATTACGAAATCCTCGAGATCCTTGTTCGGGAACGCTATTGTTTCGTGTACGAGGTCGTTCCATTCCGTCGTCCCTTCGGGAATCCTGAAGCGGATTACGAAAGGCTCACCCGCTGCAACGCGGCGGTCGATCTCCTCGGTGGTGAGGCGGTCGCAGCGCCGGTCGTACTTGAATGCTTCCTTGTTCGCCTCTGCAGCCTTGCGTCGCTCGTCGAGCTCCTGGGCAGTGCAGAAGCAGCGGTATGCGGCGCCGCTCTCGAGCATTCGATACGCATCCTGCTGATGCCTCTCGAGGTTCGCACCCTGAT
>DASWQD010000211.1:0-4962 GCA_036398255.1 Gemmatimonadaceae bacterium
GAGATTTCCTTGAACCGCTCGGCGGCTTTTACATCGCTGGCGTTCGCGTCGGGATGGTACTTCTTCGCGAGCTTGCGATAGGCCTTCTTGATTTCATCCTGCGTGGCTGTGGAAGGCACTCCCAGCACCGCGTAAAAGTCCTTGGTCTGCGCCATGAACTCTCAGCTCGCGGGTTGAATCACTGATGCTGTCTGACGACCACTCGCGCTGGCCGCAGCAACTGTCCCTTGAACGTGTACCCCACCTGATACACCTGCGCGACGGTGTGATCGAGCTCGGGGTCGTCGGTCGGCTGCGTAGCCACCGCTTCGTGAAGCGCAGGATCGAATTTCTCCCCTGCCGGATTCACGGTTTCGAGACCAGCCGCACGCAGCGACTTGTCGAGCTTTTTCTCGACCATCGCGACGCCTTCCACGAGCGTCGCCGAGTCAGTCACCGCCGGATCGACGTGAGCGAATCGTGCGACGTCATCGAGCGGATCCAGCAGGCGACGGACGAGCTCGCCCTGCCCGCGCGCTTCTGCCTCGATGCGCTCGCGCGTCATGCGCTTGCGAAAATTGTCGAACTCGGCCGCCAGCCTCAGGTACTTGTCGCGCTCGAGCGTGATCTCGCGCTGGAGGTCGCCGACCGGATCGTCGGATGCGACCGCGACGCCGCCGTCATTCTCAACGCTGCCCTCGTCGGCTCGCGGTGAAGCCGAGGGAGAAATGTCCTCAGCCTCCTCGATGATTTCATCAGTTACTTGTGTGTCCCGCATGCCTTCCCTGCTTTTTCTCATGGTGTGAATCTAACTTGTCGAAAGGGCGTGCCGGATCATGTCGAGTGCAGCCTGTGCCGCCCGCTGCCTGACCTCCTCCCTCGTGCCGAACAGGCGAAGGCAGCGCGCTTCAGCTCGCGGGCCGTCGATTGCAACCCAGACCATTCCGACTGGTTTTGCCGCAGTCCCGCCACCCGGACCTGCAACGCCGGTGATACCTATCCCGATGTCCGCCTTCAGCATCCGCCGTACCGCGCCGGCCATTGCCGACGCCACTTCCTCGCTCACCGCGCCGTGCTCTTCGAGATCCGAGTCGGAGACACCGAGCACCTCCCGCTTCACCGCATTGTCGTAGGCAATGACGCCGCCCAGGAAAACATCGCTCGACCCCGGAATCGCCGTGATTCGCGAGCCAAGCATCCCGCCCGTGCAGCTCTCGGCGACTGCGAGGCGCACGCCTCGCTTCCTGCACGCCGCCAGAACTACTTCGGCGAGGTCGGCACCCTCTTCCCCGTACACATATCGGCCCGCGGCGCTACGAAGTTTCACCACGGCCCGGTCGAGCATCGCATCGGCTTCCGCGGCAGGAACTCCGCGAGCCGTCACGCGCAGGTCTACGCTGTCGACCGACGGAAGAAATGCGAGGCCCATTCCATCCACGCCCGCGGCAAGCTCGCCAAGCTGGTCGGCGAGCGCCGACTCCGCTATGCCTGTAGTTCGAAGGGTTCGCGACTTGATGACCGGGGCCTCTCCGTGCGACTCGGATTCGACGAGCATGCGGATTTTCGGAAGCAGCTCGTCGGCGAGCAGACCTCGCATCTCGCGCGGCACTCCGGGCAGCATCGCGACCCAGTGACCTTTTTCGTCTTCGAGCCAGATGCCGGGCGCGCTTCCGTGTCGATTGGGCAGAATCGTCGCTCCGTCCGGTATCATCGCCTGCGCGATATTCGATTCGGGAAATGGTCCGGTGCGCTTGAGGCGCGCCCATCGTGCTTTCATCGAGTCGACGATCTCCTCGTCCCGGTACATCCCCTTTCCGAACAGGCGTGCGATCGAAGGCTTGGTGAGATCGTCGGCTGTCGGACCGAGCCCACCAGTAGTGATTACGGCACCCGTTCGATCGAGCGCTGCCTTCACGGCCTCTGCAATATCGGAAGCGTTGTCGCCGACGGAGGCGCGGTGCGTGATTTCAACGCCGATGGTCGCGAGCTCGCGAGCAAGGTGCGCGGAGTTCGTATCGACGGTGAAGCCGAGGAGAAGCTCGTCACCGATGGTTACGATCTCGATCTTCATTTCTAACCCGTGAGGATCCTGCCGTATCGTCGCAGATATAATGCGAGCGAATACAGGGTGAGGAAGACCGCGGCCGCCATCGTAAATATTCCCACGAGTGCATTGAAATACGCGAAGAGTGTCCACGTGCCGCTCGTCCAGCCGTTCTTTGCGGCAAGCGTGGCGGCAAAGAACCAGAAGTACGCGGAGCCCACCCACACCGACTGGAATCCAGTCTTCCATTTTGCAGGCCCGATCGCCGCAATCACGACGCCGCGCCTCGCTGCGAGCTGCCGGAACACCGTCATGAAAAGCTCCCGGCCCAGCACGATGACGAGAATCCACCACGGAAGACCGACCGGCCCGAACGGAGTGCTGAACGGAAACCGGTGGGCGGAATCGAGCGAGCTGCGACCCGGTGCGAGCGGGTCATCGAGTGGCGCCATGAGGACGAACATCGGGATCAGTGTCGCGAAAAGCAGAAGCTTGTCGGCGAGCGGATCGAGCAGGCTCCCCAGGTCCGTGACGAGGTTGCGAGTCCGCGCGAGCATGCCGTCGTAATAGTCGGACACCGCTGCAACAATGTATATGACGAACGCCCCGATTCGCGCGAACGGCGAGTCGATGAACGGAAGTGCTGCGATGAGTGGAGCGATTAGAATCCTTCCGATCGTGATAGCGTTCGGGAGGTTCAATTAATTCCGAGCCTCAGAGGGGACAGAGGCCGCAGAAGAGATCACGCAAGCGCCTTCAGCACCAGCTTCGAGACAGCCTTCAGCGTGTCGAAGACTCCGTCGCCGGAAATCGCGACAGCCTCGAAATAGGGGGCCTTTTCCACCCACTCTCCGCTCGACAGCTGGTCGACGAGATTCTCGCCCGCGTGATACGGATCAGGAGTGACTCTCGCGCGGGACGGATCGGCAGGCTCCCAGCCCGGATTCAACGCGGCCTGAAGATCGGCGATCGGCGCCGCGTTGGGGAGGTCGCGCTTGTTGTACTGAATCACGAACGGAATGCGCGTTACGTCGTAACCGTATTCCGCGAGATTGTCGTAGAGATTCTGCATCGACTCGAGGTTCGCTTCCATTCTCTCGACCTGCGAGTCGGCGACGAACACGACTCCGTCCACATTCTTGAGAATGAGCTTTCTGCTGGCGTTGTAGTACACCTGTCCGGGGACGGTATACAGATGAAACCTGGTGTTGAACCCGCGAATTGTTCCGAGATCTACCGGCAGAAAATCAAAAAAGAGCGTGCGCTCCGTCTCGGTTGCCAGTGAGATCAGCTTTCCCCGCGTATCAGGCTTCACTTTGCCGTAGATGTGCTCGAGGTTGGTCGTCTTTCCGCCAAGGCCGGGGCCGTAGTAGACGATCTTGCAATTGATCTCGCGCGCCGCGTAGTTGATCATCGACATCGCAGTTCTATCTCCCTTACCAGTTGAACAGCTCGTCGATCTCGTCGCCGGCACCGGCGAGGATGTTCGGCTGCGTAGTGCCGCTTTCCCGCGCGCGAATGTACGCGCGATCGAGGTGGGCGGTCAGCTCTTCGACGACGGGCTTCATTTTCAGACGAACAAGTCCGATGGGGGTGGCGTTGTCGAAGAGCGTCACGAGAATGAGCCGTCTCGCGACGTCGGCGACGTACATCGATTCCTTCTCTCCCTGATGGAAGAGGGTTGTAAAGTCTGTCTCACCGATCAGCCGGGCAAGCTGGTCGTTGGCGCTGAAGTCAGCGGCGGTCAGCGTCGCGAAGACCGTCGGATCGAAAGTCAGCGGCCGGCCCATCGTCGCCACGAGCTGCCCCGCCCGGTCCGCTATGAGCGCGGAATGCGCGCCGGTTTCGGAGAGAAAGCGGTCAACAGTCCGCGTGAGAGCGGCGAGGTCCTCTTCGTCAAAAGACCAGGTGGCGGCGCCGGGATTTGTCATCTGCTCAGCTGAGCGTCGATTCGACGTGGCGCATCAGCTTCACGCCGCGCTCGCGCAGCACCGGCATGCGCTCCCACGCGATGTATTCGCGAAGGAGGCGGAGTGTTCCCATCGATGGCCTCGCGCGCAGGTACGTCAACGCCGCGAACCTGCGAAGCGGATGCCGGCTGAAGAGGTCCCGCCGGTACTGCTTCTGCAAATGACTCCACGCAAGCGCGCCAAACGCAACTCCGCCGAGAAAGCCAAGTGTCGCCAGGCGGCGGTCACGTGTGTTGATCACATTGCCCGCCGCGCTGAAAGTGCCTGAGCAATTGTCACTCCGTCTGCGTACTCGAGATCTCCGCCAACCGGCAACCCGCGTGCGATCCGGGTGACCGTGAGCTTGTAGGGAGACAACTTGCGCTGAACGTACAACGCTGTGGCCTCCCCCTCAATGCTCGGGTTGGTCGCGATTATCACTTCGCGCACCTGACCGCCGGATACACGGCTCTCGAGCTGCGGGATCGTGAGGTCGTCGGGACCGATTCCATCGAGCGGCGACAGGCGGCCGCCAAGCACGTGATACAGGCCGCGAAACTCACCTGCCCGCTCGATTGCGCCGATGTCGGAAGCCTCCTCCACGGCGCAGATGAGCGACGCGTCACGGCGCGCATCCCGGCAGATCGAACAGACGTCTTCCTCGGTGAGATTGAAGCAGTGGCTGCACGGCTTCACTCGCTCCGACAATGTCACGAGCGCATCGGCAAGCCGACGGCTCTGTTCCGACGGCTGCTTCAGGAGATGATAGGTCAGCCGCATCGCCGTCTTTCTTCCGATCCCGGGAAGACGCGCAAGCTCAGTCGCCAGCCTGTCGATTGCCGACACGCTAGAACGGAAGCTTGAACGGAAGCCCAAGGCCCCCGGTAAGCTTCGACATCTCCTGCTTTGCCAGTTCTGTTGATTTCTGCTGGGCGTCACGAAGGGCGACAAGAAGTAGATCCTCGAGCATCTCCACGTCGGAGGCGCTTA
>DASWQD010000212.1:0-4288 GCA_036398255.1 Gemmatimonadaceae bacterium
GCCTGCGGAATGCTCGCGAAGTCCGTGACGAAGCCGCGGGGTACGACAATGCTGTACGGCGTGTTGATGCCGATCTTGTAGACGAGGTCGCGGTCGAGCATGAAGTTCGAGCCATCCGGGAAATTCACGAGTGCCGTCGGACGGATAGGGTCCTGTGCGTTCGCGACGTCCGACTTAACCCCAGCCAGCAATGCTGCCATACAGATCAGGACCAGCCGCATCTTGCCTCCCCGCGTGGAATGATGGAATCTGGCTCATTCCATCGAGGCGTCAACGCATGGTGACGGCGAGACACCTGATTTCGATTTTTGCTGCCCTGGCCCTCTCCGGATGCAATGACACGTCGGATCCGGGGCTGGACGGACGCGCCCGCAACCTTCAGGAATTCGAGGAACGCGTCGAGATTCTTCGCGGCCGCCTCGACATTCCTGGACTTGGACTTGCCATCTCCTCCGGCAATCAGATCGCCTGGGCACGGGGGCTCGGCTACGCCGACATCGAGCAGAACATCCCCGCCCGGCCATCGACCGAATTCCACATCGCCTCGCTGACCAAGGGATTCGCGGGCGTGATCCTCGTGAAGCTGGTTTCAGAGGGAGAGGGCTGCACGGGGTTCACGGAGCTTTTGTTGTTAAACGACGGAACCGTTTTTTGTAGTTCAAAAAAGAGGGTCTTCCGGCTTTAGTGTGGGCTCGTCGAACAAGCCAACCCTGGGACTTTACCGCCGAGTCCGCCGAGATGCGCCGAGCCCGCCGAAACGGCGGTTGTTGGGTCTTTCCCTGAGTCGATCACGATAAGCTGTTAGCGGCTCGATCGAATACAAGGAACCCAATGCCGTTTCCGCCTTCTCGGCGACCTCGGCGTGCTCGGCGGTAATCCCGGTGCTCCGCTCACGTTGTGACTTGACCCACGCCGAACACGGAAGAGCCAAAAAAGAAAGCTCCGTGAACCCCGTGCAGCCCTCCGTACTCTCCGTGTTACTCGAACTTCAGTGAATTCGCTGGAATTGTACTCTATATGGTATGAGCTTCTGGCGAACCGGCACTCGACACACAACATTGGTGTCATGTCGAAAATTTCAATGATCGCTGTCGGCGTCGTCGCGCTGATCCACGTCTACATACTGGTGCTGGAGATGTTCCTGTGGACGAAGCCTGCCGGGCTGAGGGCTTTCGGCCTGACACCGGAGAGAGCTGAATCGTCGCGCGTCCTCGCGATGAACCAGGGATTGTACAACGGCTTCCTCGCCGCCGGACTCGTGTGGAGCATGCTGGCGGCGCACGACGGCTTCATGATCGCAATCTTCTTTCTGACGTGCGTTTTCGTCGCCGGAGTTTTCGGAGCGGTCACTGCGAGCCGAAAGATTCTGTACGTGCAGGCCCTCCCGGCCCTCATCGCGATCGTACTCCTTCACATCCGCTGAGTTGAAGCGCCGCGCTTTCGTCCGCGCCGGCGCGGCTCTCTTCGCGAGCGGCACCGGCCTCGCGGGCTATGCGACGATCATCGAGCCACACTGGCTCGAGCTCGTGAAGCGCGACCTGCGGATTGCGAATCTTCCCGCGGCGCTGAACGGCGCCACCCTCGCGCAGCTGAGTGACATCCATATCTGCAGCTACGTGGACGACAGGTATCTCACGCGCTCATTCGAGAAGGTGAAGGCGGAGGCGCCCGATATCGTCGTGGTAACGGGCGACTACGTGACGTGGGAGGAAGGCCGCTCGCATAGAGGCAAAGTGGGACAGCTGCACCGTATTCTTGCGGGCCTGCCTCGCGGGCGCATCGCGACACTCGGCATACTCGGCAATCACGACTACGGTCACACGTGGAGGGACGTCCGCATTGGGGCGGGGATTGCATCGGCGGTTGGCGAACATGGCGTGCGTGTGTTGCGGAACGAAGTCATGACGGTGCGGGGTCTCGATTTCATCGGCATCGATGATCTCTGGTCGGGACAGGCCGATACTCGCCGAGCTTTCGCGCAGCGAACGAGTGAGGCGGCGATTGCTCTCTGTCACAATCCGGACGGACTCGATGAGTTACCGTGGGATGGATACTCGGGCTGGATCCTGTCGGGGCACACGCACGGAGGACAGTGCAAGCCTCCGTTTCTTCCACCGCCGGTTCTTCCAGTGAAGAATCGGCGTTACACATCCGGGGAGATCGAGGTAGATGCCCACCGAACGGTCTACATCAGCCGGGGAATAGGTCACCTGCTGAGGGCGCGGTTCAACGTGCGCCCGGAGATCACTCTATTCACGTTGCGGAGCTAGTGGTTTGTCAGCTCCGCCCACCAGACGTTGCTGAACCGCTCATTCAGCGCGAAGTAGAATCGCGACTCATCCGCAGTGAATGCAGGGCCGATGGATTTGCCGACAGGATCGCCCAGGCGCACGAGCAGCCGCGCTTTTCCTGTCGCAATCGAGAGCGCGAAGATTCCCTGATCGGGGCCCGACTGCCCGAGCATCCACAAAGTTGCTGAGTCCCTGGACGGTACGATGAAGGTGACAACGGGATCGGGGCTTCCAGCGCGGGGCGCATAGAGAGTTCTAACCTCGCCGGAATCAGCGGATATGGCTTGAACGCTCCCATCCAGCTTGACGAATGCGATCTCTCGGTCGCCTGACAGCCAGATCGGGAGCTGCCCGAAATCCAGCCGCCATCGCGGTCTCGTCCATTTTCCCGAAGCATTCCTCCTTACCACGAAGACGGCGCCTCTCTCGTTGTTGTGACTCCACGCGACGAGAGATTTTCCGTCTGCCGACCAGCGAGGCACTCCCTGGTCCCCGGGGAGGGGGAGTATTTCTTCGACCAGATCGCTGTCGAGGCGTTTCACGAAGAGGTGCCGTTCTCCGCCGATCCATCGCTGCCAGGCGATCTCGCGGCCGTCCGGTGACAGCTCGGCTGCGAACTCCTGCCGTGCATCATCGGTAAGCGGCTCCGGCTCTCCACCAGCTGCTGGAACTCGATATATGTCGGAATTCCCCCGAAGATTGCTGTCATAGACAAGCCATTTCCCGTCTCGTGACACACTCACCAGCTCGATCACCTGGTTGCCAGCCGTGACTGGCGTTGCCAGTGTCACGCTTACCGCTGTGTCTCGCGGGATTGGGATCGACCAGATGTTGGCCTTTTTCGACGGTACGGAGTACGCAATCCGGCCCGCGGAAATGCTGATCGATTCGGCTCGCACCCCGACTTTCTGGGGTGCTCCACTGGCGCGGCCATCATCGCCGATGCGAAGCACGTACGCTTCGCCGCTCGAGCCATCCTTGTTCGAGAGAAACCAGAGGAATCTTCCATCGAGTGACCACCCCGGGCTCTCGCTCTCGAAGTTTGTGTCGGTGAGCGCTGCTGGATTCCCGCCCGAGGCGGGAAAGAGCACGATCGAGCTCGGCGCGTCATTGCCGAAGAGCGGACCAGGTGTGAACGCAATCCAATTCCCGGAAACGCATGCGATCCACTTTCCATTGGGCGACCACACGCAGGAATGCAGCTGTGGCCCTCGACCCACGAGACGCGAGCCGGCGCCCCGGAGAGGCTGAACGATCAGCGAGTCGTTCCGCACGATCGCGATCGAGTCTCCTGTTGGAGACCAGGATGCCGAGCGAATCATTCCATCGTCGCTCGTCCCGCGGGCGACAAGCCGCGGGGATCCGCCGAGCGTCGGGGCCACATACGCGTTGTTCTGCGAGAGAAACAGGATCTGATCGTTGTCGGGCGACCATCGGGGCATTAGCTGGGAGTGGATCGAGTCCTCCGAAAGCGGCCACGACGCGCCCCCATTGATTCTCTGCACTCGTATGCGAAGAAGGTTGGCACGTCCACCGGCGTACGCGACGAGACGGCCGTTGGGGGAAATTGCGGCCTCGACCTGAAGACCTTCATCCGATGTCAATGGACTCGATCGTCCTATCGCTGCGAACTTCTCCGGTCCTCTCAGGCTGAACGAGGCGGCGGCAATGATCGCAAGAATGGCGAGAGCGCCGCCAGCGATCGGGAGAGCTCGCGTCGACCGCGGTGACGGAATGGTGATTTCAGGCGCGCCAATCATGCGCTCCTGCGCTGGAGGATTCTTTCGGGGCGAAAGGATTCCAGTCGACGCGCGGAGGCGGTTCGCAAGCTCGATCGTTTCGGGGGCGGGCTCCGCGTCGAAGTCGCTCGCAAGTCGAGCGCGATAACTCTCGAAGGTCGCGAGACCTCCGGCTCTGTCGCCGAGTCGCTCATGCAGCAGCATCACGCGGCGGACGATTGTCTCGTCGTCGCCGTTGATCTCACCCACCCTGCGCGC
>DASWQD010000213.1:0-5680 GCA_036398255.1 Gemmatimonadaceae bacterium
TTCGGGCTCGGTCCGAACGGGCGTTACGCGAATGCCTCCATCGTCCATGACTACCTGTACTGGACGCAGACCTGCACACGAAAGCAAGCCGACAACCTGATGGCCATCGCGATGAAGGAGCAGCGCGTGGACAGGCTGGTCGAATGGTCGATTCACCGGGCGGTCAAGGATTGGGGAGAGGACGCGTGGAAATCGAATCGCACCGAGCGCCGGAACGGATTCGTCCGAACTCTCGCCGCGCCGCACGATACCGTTCCCGCCCTGCTTGCGTGGAAAGATTACAGGAAAGCCCTGAAGGATCGCGGCGTTCGAAACGGTTCAGAGCCTCGCGTCTCCCCGGAAGTCTGCAGAGTCGGCGACCACGTTGTCGTTCCTGTTGGTCCGCGCTGATCCGTGTGCAATCCTGCGCATCGCGCTCCGGTGACTACTGCATCGTATGATGCTTCCGGCCATCCGCTTCAACACGCCACGGGTTGTGATGCCCCCGGCGGAAGACACTGCAGCGTGAGCTTCGGATTGTCAGTCGAGCGCGTCACGTACTGATAGACTCTTCCGGTCGTGCCGTCACGCAGGACGCGAACCTCGACGATGGTACCCGGCTGCAGGTTCGTGTCGACGAACATGTCTGTCAGCGCGAGAACCTTCACGTTGCTCGAGATGTTGATGGTCTTTGTGTCGAACGAACACGATGGGCCTGAGCAGCTGAGCATGACCTTGAATCCCGGCGAAAGGTCGCCGACTGCGAGACCGACGAGCTCGGTGTTGGTACCGCTCCGCTCGAACGTTGCGTAAACAGCGCTTTTGGGTTGACTGCGTTGCGCGGAACTCGGCTGGGGGACTGTGACCAGAAGAGCTGGAAGTCCGAGCGCCAGGACGAACGAAGTGCGCATGTGAGCCGCCTTGGCCACCTGTGGCCAGGAGCATTGCCGATTTCTCCGGCGCGTCGCGCGCCGGCGACGACAGCAGTGGCGGGCGTGTCCGCCTGCTGCTTTCTATAATGAAAGTATGCTCGGTTCCGGGGGTGGCAATACCTTTTTCTAAACCCCCGCCGCCCCCGGGGTAACGCTGCCTCCCCTGCGTCTGACCCAGCCCCAGTGGAAAGCAAAAAGCGCGACGGCGATCACGAATGAGAGGCTCTGGGTCACGATTTCCTGGGTTGCCTGGAACTTCGCCCGTGCGATTCGGTCGGCTCGGAGCACCTCGTAGCGCTTTCGAAGCTCCGCCTCCGGAACGGAGTCGAGCTGCGGCGGCTGTGGACCGGGCATCCCCATGGCGCGTGACCGATCGTACGAGATGCGAAAGGCCTCGAACGAGGTGATCGAGGGCTCGAAGCCGTACTCCATCGTACGCCGCATTTCGGGTGACGGGAGTACGAGGACATTCTCGACTACGCGAATGAAGCTCACAAATGCCCAGATCAGCGTGATGAGGCAGACGGTATAGCCGTATTGCAGCGGAATTCTTTCCGACTTTTCGCCGATCGACCCGTTTGCGCGACTGCCTCCGAGGATGGCCCACACGAGGACCATCAAGAGGGCTACGAGAACGAGCGGGAGAATCGAGAGTCCGACGGGAAAACTCGAGTCAAATCCAATCACGGCGTCCGCCCTGGTATGCGGTCAGTGTCATTGCCCCGGATAAATTCGCCATTCACGCTCGAAGTCGTCAACTCGGGATGCTCGCGCTCTCCAGATCGGCTCGATCCACGGTGAGGTTAGATTCTCGTTTCTCATGCGAGTAACCGTCATTGGAGCTACGGGGCACATCGGGACGTGGCTGGTTCCGCGGCTGGTGCGGGCCGGACATGATGTAATCGCCGTTTCGCGAGGATCCCGCCGTCCGTACCATGAGTCACCAGAATGGGATCGCGTTGAAGCTGTAATCGTTGATCGGGTTGCCGAAGAATCAGAGGGGACGTTCGGAGATCGGATCGCCGCGCTCGATGCAGATGTTGTCGTTGACCTTATCTGCTTCGACGTCGAGTCGGCTAGACAGCTCGTTGTCGCACTGCGCGGACGGGTGAGCCACTTCCTTCATTGCGGAACGCTGTGGGTGCATGGTGTGCCGCGCACTCGTCCCTACGACGAGACCGCGGTCCGCGAGCCCTTCGGCCATTACGGGATTCGAAAGGCAGAGATCGAGTCGTATCTGTTGAGCGCTGCACATGACGGATTCCCAGCGACGGTTTTGCACCCCGGTCACATCACGGGACCCGGATGGACTCCAATCAATCCCGCGGGGAATCTCGATGTTGCAGTGTTCGAGCGACTCTCGCGCGGAGAGTCTGTTGCGCTCCCCGACGATGGTATGGCCACGCTTCAACACGTGCACGCTGACGACGTTGCGCAAGCTTTCGAGCTCGCGATAGCGCAGTCTTCGTCATCGATCGGCGAGGCGTTTCATGTTGCGGCCGCCGAGCCGGTTACGATGGTCGGTTACGCTCGCGCTGTGGCGGGGTGGTCGGGGCGCGAGGCGAAGCTGGAACTGATGGCGTGGGACGAGTGGCGGCGAACGGTTTCAGAGCGTGATGCTGAAATCACTCGCGATCACGTGCTTCATTCTCCGCATGCGAGCATTGCGAAGGCTGAGCGGCTCCTGAATTTCCGGCCGGGCTTCAGTGCGGTAGAGGCGGTGCGCGACGCGCTGAGCTAGGGGACCTTCGCCGACGCCTCGGCCGATGTGATCACTGGTACCACTTCACACGGACGAAGACACGATGAGCTCGAGCGTATCATGAGGCGCGAGAAGCTCGACTTCGTGCAGTTCACCTACAACCTGGCTGACCGGTCTGTCGAGGATCGTCTCCTGCCGCTCGCACGCGAACGCGGGATCGCCGTGATCATCAACCGTCCGCTCGATGGTGGCCAGTTGTTCGATCGTGTTCGGGGCAAGCCGCTTCCAACATGGGCCGGAGAAATCGGGGTAGCCAACTGGGCGCAGTACTTCCTCAAGTTCGTCGTGTCACATCCTGCAGTGACTCTCGCGATTCCCGCTACGTCTCAGCCGGCGCACATGGCCGAGAACATGGGCGCCGCAGTCGGACAGATGCCTGATGAAGGCGTGCGGCGAAGGATGATCGATTACTTCAACCGCGTCACCTAGCGACGCGGCCGCGAAGCATCACCCACTTCACATTCTGAAGCACTGACAGATCGGCGAGTGGATCGCCCTCGACTGCAATCATGTCGGCGCTCATGCGCGGAACGACCATGCCGACTGAGTCCTGAATACCTAATGCTGCAGCAGCGTTGACAGTGGCTGCGCGAATTGCATCGAGCGCACTCAACCCCGCGCGATTCAGTGTGAGAAATTCTTCTGCGTGGCGTCCATGGGGCAGCAGCACGCCGCCGTCGGTGCCGAAAACCTCGCGGGCGAGCTCTTCATCGAGATAGCCTGTATGCGCCAGGCCGTCGATACCGTACTTGATGCCCGCCCGAATCCCGCCGCTGCTTATGTCGTGCGCCACAACTCGCTTGCCGCGCGCGTGAGCTTCGGTTACGACCGCCGCAAGCGCGCTGTCGGCAATCTCGTACTTGTCAGGTTGTGCGAACGCGGCAGCCGGCCAGCCGGTAACGCACAGCTTGATGAGATCTGCTCCGGATCACTTTGGCGATGCGGGTGCCTCGAACGACGATGGCCGAGGGCGCGGTGTACTTCCCGCTGACAGGATCGAGGATTTTCCCTGCCAGCACGACGACATCGCGGTCCGCTGCCGGTCGGCCGATTGTTGCGCGGCCGACAGTGCGGCCACGAGAACTATCCCTGCGACGACCGGTTGGATCTTCATCTGCTCGCCTTATTTCGGTAAAAACCGCTTTGGAAACTTCGCAACCACCGAGTATAGCGGGTCGACTACGTTCGCGATCGAGCTCTCTCCGACCTGGCCCAGGAGAGCATACGCATCGAGCTTGCCGAAGCCATAGTCTGCTGCGAGCCACTCGATCAGCTCCACATGAGCGATGCGGAACGCGTCCATGAGCGGCCGCGCCGAGCCGACGACCATGATGTGGTCCTTGTCCTCGAGGCGCGGCCACTTGATCTGTTTCCCCTTGATGACGTCTATCTCGAGAATTACGTCCATCGACGTCTCGAGCCCGGTGCCCGCGACTTCGCCGTGGCCCTGGCGCGCATGTCCGTCGCCGAAGTACAGATAGGCTCCGTCGTGGAAGATCGGCAGGTACACCGTCGTTCCTTCGCGGACTTCCGGCGCATCCATGTTGCCGCCGAAATCGCCCGGCCAGATGCCCGCGAACGATTCGTCGCCGGCGGGCGCGACCGCGACACGGCCGAGCATCGGCTGGAGATCGATGGTGATCTGTTTCATCCGGCTGTCGGGCAGCGTCGTCGTCGCTGTCTTGCGATCCTTGTCGAGACGCCAGATGTAGCGCCTCGGCTTGATCGGATCGTTGAGCATGCGCACACGGCTTTCAGTCGCGAGTCCGCCGAAGTTGGAATAGATCTGCGCGGCCGCGATGTCGTGATTGGGTCGTACGCGATGGATCTTCACGACGAGGATGTCGTTGCGCGTCGCGCCTTCTATATAGAAGGGCCCGACCTCGCCGGGAAATGCACCGCCCTGCTCTGTGTAGTAGGGGCCGAAGTTCGTCCTCGACACGAGGATGGTCTTCGGCTTGATGCGGAGCACCGGCTCGCGAACCTTGAACGTCGGCTGCGCGATATTCGGCTCGAAGCGCACAGTATCCTGTGCGCCGATGGCGCTCGGCGCGACGCAGAACAAAGCCGGCACTGCACGACGGATCCATGATGCGAGCTGCATGTGACCCCCGACATTGACGTTGTTGACCGCAGACCGGCTCCAAACATACCCCTGCGGTTCGATCTTCGTATATTCGCCAATTCCTTTTCCGAGAACCGATGAGACGCTCGTTCTTCGCTGTCGTCGCAATCGCGAATTTCACTGTCGCGTGCGCGTCGTCATCCACCGTTCCCGCCTCGACCGCGCCTGCTGCGGTTTCGCCCGGCGCCCTGCTTCCGCCAGTTGGATACCGGCCCGAGTTCGGAACCATGTGGACGTTCGACGCACCGCCCCTGGAGTACTGGCAGCGAACTTACGGGTTCGCGCCTGACCAGGCGTGGCTGGATCACGTCCGGACAGCCTCTGTCCGTCTCTCGAACTGCTCATCGTCCTTCGTCTCTGCGGACGGACTGGTGCTCACCAACCAGCACTGCGTTCGCGACTGCGCGGTCGATGTCTCGCCGCCGGATACCAATTACATCCAGACGGGCTTCGTCGCGCGAACGCTGCGCGAGGAGAAGAAGTGTCCCGGCATGTACGTGGACGAGCTCGTATCGATCGAGAACGTAACTCAGCGGGTGATGAGCGCTCTCACGGCCGCGACGCCGGAGGCGCAGGCGCCGCAGCGCGCCCGGGTCATAGGTCAGATCGAGACCGAGTGCGCCGCCCAGGCGAAGCTCACCTGCCAGGTGGTGTCGTTGTATCACGGCGGCATCTACTCAGTCTATCGATACAAGCGCTACAACGATCTGCGGCTCGCTTTCTCGCCTGAGGATCCGGTAGCTGCGTTCGGGGGTGATTACGACAACTTCACCTACCCTCGCCACGACATGGACGTCGGATTCCTGCGCGCATATGACGGAGACAAGCCGTACACGCCGGGGAACTTCCTGCGCTGGAGCGCGAGCGGTCCCGCCGAAGGCG
>DASWQD010000214.1:0-3654 GCA_036398255.1 Gemmatimonadaceae bacterium
TCGAAGGTCAGGGACAACGCCACGTTCGAGAAGCCGCACCAGTTATCCGAAGGCATGGCGCATGTCTTCGTGAACGGCACGCAGGTGCTGAGCGGCGGCAAACACACTGGAGCGAAACCGGGCCGCGTGGTTCGCGGCCCCGGCTGGAAACCTTCCCGCTGATTTCCCAAATCGATCCTGAAGCATGAGTCACTGTCAAAAAATCTTCGTCGCGATGGCGGCTGTCATGTCGCACACGGCGATTGCGCATGGCCAGGCCGCTTCCGGCACGGCAGAGTTCGATGCCTATGTCGCAAACGCCGTGAAGGATTGGCAGGCTCCCGGACTTGCGGTCGCAGTAGTTAAGGACGGGCGGATAGTCTTTGCGAAAGGGTATGGCGTACGGGAGACCGGGAAAGCGGCTCCATTCGATACGTCCACCGTTTCCGCGATTGCGTCGACGACGAAGGCGATGACGGCCGCCGCAATCGGAATGCTGATCGACGAAGGCAAGCTGAAGTGGGACGATCCGGTAGCGAAGCATCTTCCGTCCTTTCAGCTCTACGATCCGTATGTCTCGCGCGAGGTCACCGTTCGCGACCTCCTGACACACCGCGCCGGCCTCGGCAACTCCGACTACATGTGGGCCGTTGCCGACCTTTCGGCAGACCAGATGATGGAGAAGCTGCGCCTGGTCAAGCCGGCCTACTCGCTTCGCTCGAGCTTCGTGTATCAGAACGTGATGTTCATCGCCGCCGGGCAGGTCATCGAGGCGGTGAGCGGAATGCCGTGGGCGAAATTCGTGCAGACACGGCTATTTGAGCCTCTCGGAATGAGAAACACGTATGCGACAGCTTCGCTCGTGCCGCCTGCTGCGAATGCAGCCGTGCCTCACTGGCGATTCGGGCGCGATACGATCGTGGCGATCAAGCGGGATGCATCGAAGGCGCTTGGCCCGGCGGGAGATGTATGGTCGAGCGTTTCCGACATGTCGAAGTGGATGCTGTTTCTCCTCGACAGCGCGAGAGTGAATGGAAAGCCATTGCTGAAGCCGGCAACATTCGCCGAGCTGTTTGCGCCGCAGGTGATGGTGCCGCTCGACGAGTTCTATCCGACTGCCGCACTGACGAAACCGCACTGGATGACGTACGGGCTCGGATGGTTCCAGCACGATTACCAGGGGCGCATGCTCAACTTCCACACGGGAAGTCTGAGCGGAATGGTCGCGATTATCGGTCTCGTTCCCGATGAGCGGTTTGGAGTCTACGTGCTTTCCAATCGCGATCATGTCGAAGTTCGGCATGCGCTCATGTACAAGGCAATCGACTTGTTTCTCGGAAATCCGCCTCGCGACTGGAGCCGCGAGCTGCTCGCGCTCTACGATGGCCGGCGCGCGCGTGCCGACTCGTCGCGTGCAGCAGCCGAAGCGAAGAGAATCAGGGGAACAAAACCGTCGCTCGAGCTGTCGAAGTACGCTGGGATGTACGAGGACGAGCTGCTCGGGCGCGTGACTGTGACGGAAAGTGGCGGGAAGCTTCGTCTCGATGCCGGTCCGTCGCTCAAGGCGGAGATGGAGCACTGGCAGTACGATCGCTTTCGTGCCCGCTACGACGACCGGTGGCAGGGAACGGACTTCATCACTTTTACCATCGGTGATGGCGTCGCGAGCGCTCTCGAGATCGCGGGCTTCACGCTGAAGCGTGTCGGCCGCACGGGAGCAACGGAAACACACTGAACAGGATCTCCATGAAACCAGCGTCGGCGCTTGTCGCAATCCTGATCTTCATCGCAGCCGCTCCGCTGAAATCGCAGGCGCTTTACCTGGGCGTTCGAGGCGGAGTCGGCATTCCGTCGGGTGATTTCTCCGGAAAGGCCACCGCGACGGGCAATGACGCGCTGCTTCGCGGAGCGAGCCCGGGCCTGGGTTACGGTCTCGATGCCGGGATTGGATCACCGCTCATGGGACTGTACGCGGGCTATGACAGGATTCAGTTCGGATGTCAGAGCGGCGAGTGCTCGACGAGCGGCAAGTACGATCTCACCGGAATCAGCGCGGGAGTTCGCGTGAGCGTTCCGCTCCTGCCCCTTCTCAGGCCGTGGGCGAAGGCCGGGATCACCTACAACGAGATGAAGGGAAGTGCGAACGGTGTTGCGGTAGCAACCGGAAAAGGACCGGGCTACGAGCTCGGGGCGGGTGTGGACATCCCGATTCTCATGGGATTCTTCAGTCTGTCTCCGCAGGTGCGCCGGATTCGACAGCGGCTCGAGCCGAATGATGCAGGGAAGAGAGACGTGCACTATTACACGTTCGATCTCGGATTCAGGGTGAGAACACCTCTATAAGAAAAGAAAGCCACGAAGAATTCCTCATGGCTTTCTTCCTCTTCTTCAAATCTTCCTCGTCTTCCTGCAAGCTGTTACTGAAGTCTGAAGCCATCCTCTGTTACAGGAACGCTCTGCGAAGATCCGCCGCTGCACGGTCCGACTGATTCTCCGACGGTCGGCAGCGAGAACGCCTGAGGCGTTCCGGAAGTGCTGATGGTGAATGCGTACGACTTGCCGTCGAGGAGCGCGCCGGTAGCCGTCTCGCCCTTCTCGATCGCGCCGCTGATTTGTGCAACGCCGGCATTGACGCTGAGGCACGTGATGGTTCCGCGAAAACGCGACAGCCCGCCGGGACTGTTGTGAATGAACTGGACCGTGCCCGTGGCTGTGCTCGAACCCGCCGGAGCCTCTGCCGAGACCGTCAGCTTCCGCGTGTCGCGCCCGACCTTGCTGATACCGGCGCCCGTGATCCGCGCGCCGCCTTGCGCGTACAGCGACATGCCAGGGCGTGAGCCGGCGGCCAGGACGACCGCCGCGAGCGAAAGAACTACAACGTGAGAAGCGTGTATTGATCTACGAGAGCGTTGTTTCATCCGATTCCTCCATAAGGAGTGACCTTCTTGCACGCACCGGGCCGCCGTAATGGCCAGTCCAGCTTAGGTCATACCCCGAAAGGTTAAAGTTGCTCCAGCCATCCCTTCGCTCCGTCCGAGTGTCTATCTCATTGGAGCGAAGCGCTCTATCTTCAAACGACGAAACGCGAATCAATGAGCAACTTCGAAGACCAGCTCCGGACTGCACTTTCACCCGCGTACGAGATCGAGCGAGAGCTCCACGGCGCCGGGATGAGCCGCGTTTTCGTCGCCACGGACCGGTCACTCGGCCGAAAGGTCGTCATAAAGGTACTTCCTCCCGAGCTGACCGCCGGGGTTAATCGCGAGCGCTTCCGGCGCGAGATTCAGGTCGCGGCGCAGCTCCAGCATCCGCATATCGTGACGCTGCTGTCGGCGGGAGAGGACGGCGAGCTGCTGTATTACACCATGCCGTACATCGAGGGCGAGTCGCTTCGTCATTCTCTCGAGAAGGGACCGCTTGCGGTGAAGGAAGTAGTGCGAATGCTCCACGACGTGGTCGATGCGCTTGCCTATGCGCATGCGCGAGGAGTCATTCACCGCGACATCAAGCCGGGAAACATTCTGCGGCAGGGCTCGCATGCGCTCGTCACTGATTTCGGGGTCGCGAAAGCGCTCAACGCATCGATGCCGGTTTCGGGAATCACGAGCGCAGGCATGGCGATCGGCACGCCGGCTTACATGGCGCCCGAGCAGCTTGCAGGTGATCCTGCGGCGG
>DASWQD010000215.1:0-6778 GCA_036398255.1 Gemmatimonadaceae bacterium
CAGCCGGCCCTTCTGCTGCCGCTCGTAGCGGAACAGCTGCGGCACCGAGAACCATCTCACCGGTTTCCTCAGCGAGTTGGCCCTCGCTGCCACCATGCGCGCAAACGTCGGCGTCATCTCTGGACGGAGCGCGACTTCCCTGTCGCCCTTGTCGGTGAACGAATAAAGCTGGCCGACAAGCTCGTCGCCGCTCTTCTTCCGGTAGAGATCGAGCGGTTCGAGAGGCGGGCCATCGTACTCGACGAATGCGTAACGCCGCAGGACCTTGCGCCACGCGCCCACAATGTAGGCGCGTTCGGCAAACTGTTCTGGATAGAAGTCTCTGAATCCCGGCAGGGCCCCTTGCGCCATTGCACAAAGCTACGTCCTGCTTGGACTTAGCTGCAAGAACCTGAAGCGATTCTAGAGCGTGTTTTCGCCCAGCTCGAGCAGCGCGTCGCCGACGGTGTGGAACGATCCGGTGATGAGCACGGTGCCGCCCATCTTCGACGCTCGAGCGATCGCGTCGGAGAAGCTCTCGACGTAGGTCGCATTCGCACCAGTCGACCTCGCGTACTGCTCCGCCTCCCGCGGCTTCCACGCGCGTACAGCAGGCGCACTCGGCGGAGCGACGATCGTAATGCTTTCAACGGCGGGCACGAGAGCCTGAATCATTCCGCGCCAGTCCTTGTCGGCGAGAACGCCGAGGACAACTCTCAACGGACGTGGTGGGTCAACTTCCCGAAGAGTCGCGATCACCGACCTGATCCCATCGGGATTGTGCGCGACATCGAGAACCAGATTGCCGATGGACTGGAATCGGCCTGCCAGCTTCACGCGAGGGAGGACTTCAGCGGCTTGATCGAGTGACACTTCCCACGGCGATCTTGCCGCGCAAAGCATGGTGAGCGCGACCGCTGTGTTGGATGCCTGCGCTTTTCCGACAAGTCCGGTCGTCACCCTGCGCTTCGCTCCATCGTGCTCGATCGTGAAGCTCGTGCCGTCGAGGCTCACCTTCACTCCTCGAGTGAGATACAGCCGGTCGGCCTCGATCACACGCTTGACCCCCGCACCCTGTGCAACCTGATCGATCGCGACGCGGGCGGCAGTCGGTAGAGGCCCGATCACCGCGGGCTTGCCGCGCTTGAGAATTCCCGCCTTTTCGCGGGCGATCGACTCCTCGGTGTTCCCGAGGTACTCCTGGTGATCGAGACCGATCGACGTGATGCCGGCTACGAGCGGATCCACAACGTTGGTCGAATCGAGTCGTCCGCCGAGACCAGTCTCGATCACCGCGACGTCGACTTCGCGAATGGCGAAGTAGTGAAACGCCATCGCCGTGGTGGTCTCGAAGAACGTCGCCCCGATTTCTTCGCCATACGGCGCCCACCTTTCGAGGAACTGTACGACGTATTCTTCGTCCACGGCCTCGCCGTTCACCACGATCCGCTCTCGAAAATCGATCAGGTGCGGCGACATGTAGCGGCCCACGCGCAGCCCCTTCGACTCGAGCAGCGCAGCGAGCGTCGCGACCACACTTCCCTTTCCATTGGTGCCGGCGACGTGAAAGCACGGATACTGGCGATGTGGATCTCCGATTGCCTGGAGAAGGCTTATTGTGCGCTCGAGTCCGAACCTCGATGTCGAGCCGGTGCGCGCAAAGAGCGCGTCGATCGCGGCGCGATATTCGGTCAGGCCGCAGTCCACCCCGCCGCTGCGGGTTTGCCGCTCATGTGACGAAGCAGCTGGCCTACTGTGTTCTTCAGGTCCTTCCGGTGTATCACCGAATCCACCATCCCGTGCTCGAGGAGGAACTCGGAAGTCTGAAATCCTTCAGGAAGATCCTGACCGATTGTCTGCTTGATCACACGCGGACCGGCAAAGCCGATCACGGCGCCCGGCTCGGCGAGGATTGCATCTCCAAGCATCGCGTAGCTCGCGCTCACTCCGCCCGTTGTCGGATTCGTGAGAATCGATACGTACGGAATGCGGCGTTCGGCGAGCTGCGAAAGAATCGCGGCGGCCTTTGCCATCTGCATGAGGCTCAGCACGCCTTCCTGCATTCTGGCTCCGCCGGACGATGACACGAGAATGAATGCGAACTTTCGCTCGATGGCCTTCTGTCCGAGACGCGCGATCTTCTCACCCACAACCGAGCCCATCGATCCGCCCATGAAGGCGAAGTCCATCACGCCGAGGCATACCGGCAGCCCGTGAAGCTGGCCAGTGAACGTGAGGATTGCGTCGCCTTCTCCGGACTTCGCGATAGCTTTCGTGAGGCGCCCCGGATACTCGGGAAACCCGAGCGGGTCAGTGGAGCGAATCTCCGTCTCGGTTTCTTCGGTGGTGCCGTCGTCGAGAAGAAGATTTACGTAGTCGATGGCGCGGATGCGGCGATGAAACTCGCACGCAGGACAGACGCTGAGATTGCGGATGAACTTCTCGCGAATGTCAGTGTGCCCGCAGTTCTCGCACTTCTCCCACGCGTCAGGCGGGATCTCGTGCTTCTCTCGCCGCGGCTGACGGGGTTTTTTCTCCTTACGGAACCATGCCATTCGTCGAAATGTGTCCGGCTTCGAGGTCAACGGCAAGATTGTCTCAACAGCTTAAACCAAAAATCTCAACACGGAGGCGCGGAGGACACGGAGCATGCACGGAGTTTTTCTTTGTTAAACAACAGAAATACGCGCCGCTCTGTAGTTCAAACTAAAAAAACAAACTCCGCGAATCCCCCGTGTTCTCCGTGCCTCCGTGTTGAGCTTTTTGGTTTTCAGCTGGCTTTGAACGCCGCTTTGCCTCGCCCTTCGCCGGAGATTCGCATCAAGACTCCAATGGCAAGCCAGGAGGCGAGCATGAACGATCCGCCGTAGGAGAAGAACGGCAGCGGAATGCCGGTGATCGGCATCAGGTTCAGGGTCATGCCGACATTGACCAGCACGTGGACGAACCAGCTCGCCATCAACCCGAATGCGACGAGAGAGCTGTACGAATCGTTGGCTCGCCCGGATATCTGCGTGATTCGCAGGAACAGCACGAGAAATAGAGTGAGCGCAACAGTCACTCCAAGGAAACCGGTTTCCTCGCCCACTACGGCGAAGATGAAATCGGTGTGCTGCTCGGGAAGGAATGCGAGCCTCTTCTGCGTGCCGAGCGTGAATCCCTGTCCGAACACTCCGCCGGATCCGATCGCGATCTTCGACTGAATCACGTGATAGCCGGACGCGCGCGGATCGGCCGATGGATCGAGAAACACCTTCAGACGGTTTTGCTGATACGGAGCCAGTTTTTCCCAGAGGATCGGAGCCACGACTCCCGTCGCGATGTTTGCCGCGAGAAGAATGATTCCTTCGATCAGGTACGGCCTGTAATACAGAATGAGCGCGAGAAGCACGAGAAACCACGCGCCCCACATGCCGGTGCTGAAGGAGAGAATGAGGCTCACCACCGGGCTTCCGAGAAGGAGCAGGAGCGGCCACGACACGCCCGACCAGTAGAGCATCCCGAAGAAAATTCCGATGAACACGATGCCTGTGCCGAGGTCCGGCTGAAGCATGATGATCACCCATGGAATCGCGACGATGATCGCCGGCTTCCAGAGATCGAGCAGCGATTTCGGCGGCTCCTTCCGCGCTGCAAGAACACTCGCGAGCATGAGCACAACCGTCAGCTTCGCGAGCTCGGAGGGCTGGCCAATGCGAACACCACCGATTTGAAGCCAGCTCTTGGTCGACGCAGCGGTGCCTGCTCCCGCTCCGATGACGAGCGTCGCAGCAAGAAGAAGCACCGACAGGAGATACGCAGGCAGCGTGACCCATTCGATGAAGCGAACCGATGACCGGCTTATCCCATAGGCACCGAGAACCCCGATGCCAAGCCAAACGAGCTGCGACTTGTAGACCCGCGCAACCGCCGTTGGCGTATCCGTCTGTCCGGCGGAATACACCATCGCAACACCGAAGATCGAAAGCAGGAGAGCTGTCACTACGAGCGGATAGTCCGCCACGATGCGTCGCATCAACCGCCTTCGGTATTCGCGATCACTCGATCGCCGTAGCCCAGATACTTTCCGATGATCTTCGAGGCGACACGCGCCGCGTAATAACCATGCTCGCCGAACTCGAGGAACACAGACACCACGATCTTCGGATCATCGGCGGGGGCGAACCCGACGAACCACGCGTGATCCCGGTTGGGATTCTCGGTGTTCTGCGCCGTGCCTGTCTTGCCTGCGATGACAAGACCCCTGATGTTCGCCGAAGCCGCGGTTCCGCCTGCGGACGTCACACCGGCCATCGCAGCGCGCAATCCCGCGTACTGCTCCGGAGTGAGATTCATGATCTTCTTTCGCTCCGGATCCTTCGCGACAAGCTCCGGCGTCGACGACGTCCCTTCGTTCGCGAGCGCCGTGAAGAACTTCGCCATCGATGCGACGGTCTGGGAATTTGCACCCTGACCGATCGAGAGGTTCAGCGTTTCGGAGTTGCTCCAGTTCGCGCCGAACAGACGGTTGTAGTAAGCGCGAACATCGCGCGTCGGGAAGCGCGGCTTGTACTCGTTCGGAAGGTCGATTCCCGAGCGCTTGTCGAACTCCATGTCGATCCCGCCCGCGGCAAGCTTGGAAAGCGTAATCCTCAGGCCGAGCTGGTAGAAAAACACGTCGCACGAGTGGGTGATCGCGCCGGCAAGGTCCTTGTAACCGTGACCTTTTTTCTCCCAGCATCTGAAGTAGCGCCGCCCGTACTGCATCCCGCCGCTGCACGCGATAGGCATCCTGGTCTTCATCGTCACGAGACCCGACTGGAGACCCATCGCGGCTGTCGCGAGCTTCCATGTCGAGCCGGGTGGATAGGTGCCCTGGATCACCTTGTTGAACAGCGGCCGCCGGGGATCGGTGTTCAGCTCCTTCCAGTAGTCGACGGGAATGCCACCTGTGAATCGGTTCGGATCGAAGCTCGGATTGCTGTAAAGGGCGAGCACCGCGCCAGTCTTCGGATCGAGAGCCATGACTCCACCCTGGAGCGAATCGCCGAAGACGCCCGCCGCGAACCGCTGCAGGTCGAGATCGATGTTCGTCTTGAGCGCAGGCGCTCCAATCGGATTCTTGTCCGGGCGCTCGCCGACTCCCCGCACCGGTCGTCCGCGCGCATCGACGAGATCGTACCGCTCGCCTTCCTGTCCGCGAAGAATGCTCTCGTATTGCTTCTCGAGGCCGCCCTTGCCGATCACCTGGCCGGGCTTGTAACCCTCGTACTGCGGGAGATTCAGGTCGCTCTCGGTGATTTCCCCGGTGTAGCCGACGAACGAGGCGACGATGGGGCCGTCCGGATAGAACCGTTTCGGTACCGACTGAATGATGAGCCGCGGAAAGTCGATGCGATGCTCCTCGAGCACCGAGATCACGTCGATCGACGCATCCGGCAGCACGACGGTCGGGCGAGTCGGAGCGCGCTTGTAGCGGCGCACCGCGCTGTTGATGTCGTACTCGGTGAGCTGGAGAGTCGGCTGAAGCTTCTTCAGCGATTCGCGCAGCGAATCGAGACTCGGCGCCGTGATCGAGACGGAATAGGCGGGAAGATTCTCGGCGATGATCTGTCCCTTGCGATCATAGATGATTCCGCGAGGGGCAGGCAATGGAATCGCACGCAACCGGTTCTCTTCCGACGCTCGCTTGTAGCTGGTCGTCTGGAGGACCTGCGCGTTGAAGAACGCGCTCAAAAGCAGGAAGAACCCGATGGTCAGCCCATAGGAGCTGAGTCGGGTTCGGCGCGCGATGTCGTTCGGATGAAAGCTCATATCCTGGCCGGCTCCAGCAGCGGCCGCATTACGAACAGAAGGAGAACTCCGGCAATGGCGGTTGCCGCTGCCGAGAGCGGAGACCAGAGGAGGACCTGCTGCACGAACTCGATTCCCCCGATCCTGTGCTCAACAGTGAAGTATATGAGGTCGAACACCCACTTGCCGAGAAAAAAGAAGAAAGCGTTCAGCGCGATATTGTCGGCGAAGAACACGGCCTTGAGCCAGGAGGCCAGATATCCCACGATCGTCATCGCTATCGCCCCGGCGCCGAGGGCATCCGGAGTGAGCGAATCGGAGACGATTCCGAGAGCCAGGCCGATGAGGGCACCCACGGCTGGCCTGACCCTGATCGCCGACAAGAGGAGAGCGAGAACGAGGAAATCCATCGGCGCACGCCACCCCAGCAGGGGCCGCAGCGTGTAGTGCAGAACCACCAGGATCGCGAACATTGCCACCGCCCGCGCCATGCTTCCGAGTGTCATCAGAAGCCTCGCGTCGGACTGCGCGGCACCGTCGAATCGCGCTGGGCGGAATCGCGCCTCGCCGAGTCTCGTCGTGCAGCGGCTCGTCGTGCAGCTTCCCGTCTCGCCGCTGCGGCCGCAGCAGCAGCCGAGTCAGCGGGTGCAGCAAGTGGAGCGCGCGCCAGTGTGTCAGGCATCAGCTCAGGCGGAAGTCCGCCGGGAATCTGGCCCCCCGCGGTGGAATCGCGACGCATCGTATCGAGAGCGGCGCGCCGCGCTGCCGCCTCGGCCAGTGCAGCGCTCCTCGCTGCCGAATCTCCAGCCACGACGATTCGCTGTGCCGCCGCCTCTGCCGCTGCGACGCTGCTCCACACGTTCTCGAATCCCTTCGTTACCCGATCACTTCTCAGAATCATCACCGCACCGACGTCTGCCGGGGAAACAACGGGCTTCAGAAGATATGTCCGTGCCCATCCCTCCGCGGTGCTGATCTCCGAAATCACAGTCCCCACGGGAATCCCGCGAGGCCACACACCGCCGAG
>DASWQD010000216.1:0-6960 GCA_036398255.1 Gemmatimonadaceae bacterium
CTGGCAGCGGACCCCGACACCGTCCTCGCGCGGCAGGTGCGCGTGATGTATGACTGCGCACGGGGCGGAATCGACGGTGTTCAGTGGACCCGCGAAGCGAAAGCATACCCGCTCGCCGTCCTCGCCGCCTCGAACAATTTCAAGGGAAGCACGACCGGACTTCCCTGCGCGATGCGAGGCTACGATGCAGTGATGCGATCCGACACGACGGCCGCTGCCGCGGGGCGGAGATGGAGCGCCACTTCCGGACTCGCAAGCGCACTGATCGCGCGCAACCGGAGCTCTGCAGCGATCGCGCTGCTCGACAGCTCGATGGCGCGCGGTTGGGGAGGCGGAGCGTACTTTCTCGCCGCTGCCCCGGTGTATCCCGAGTTTCGCGCGCGAGCCATGGAGATCGCGAGGCGCGATGAAGAGAGCTATGGGCCGGCTTATGCCAACGCGCCTTCGTCGATTCGCATGTGGCAGCTGGGAATTCTCGAGTCGGTCATCGGTCGCCGCGACGTTGCGCAAAAAGTCGAGGCTCAGCTTGTCGCGAGAGCAGCGAGCTCCGGCTTGAATTCCGACAGGCGCTTTGCTCGCTCGATTGCCGCATTCAACAGCCTCGCGCGCGGGGACTCGTCGAAAGCTGCAGCAATTCTCGACTCGCTCCTCCGCGAGCCGGTGCCGAGCGGCGAGATCGTGTGGGACATGGGGGCACCGCGCGGACTGGAGCGGCTGACACTCGCACGGCTCCATGCGTCGCGCGGAGACTATCGGAAAGCGATCGATATCGCCAATGTTTTCGATGCGGCGTGGCCGTCAATCTACATGCTGTACGTCCCCGCCAGTCTTCAGCTGAGGATCGACGCTGCCCAGAAGCTGGGCGGGTCGGGACTCGTAACGCGTTACAGGGATCGGCTCGCCGCGATGCGCGGCGAGAAAGCAGTCGCGGGGAAGTAAATCTTCAATCGAGGAGAAACTCCGATGGCGGCACGAAAGGGCGGGCGCAAGAAAACGGCGCGCAGGGGAGTGGCAAGGCGCGGTGCAGCGAAGAAATCGGCACGGCGGAAATCGGCCGCCAGGAAGCCGAGTCGCAGGAAGACGGCAGCGAAGCGGACAACGCGAAGGAAATCAGCAGCCAGAAAATCCCCGCGGCGCGCGAGCTCCGCTCGGAAGAAGACGGCAGCGAAACGCAGTGGCAGCGGAAGAAAGTCGGGAGGAAAAAAAGCCGGAGGCTCGAAGAGCTCGAAGAAGCGCGGGAATTCCCCGAAACGGAAACAGCGCGCATTCGGTGGCGAAGGTACCCCCGAGCCGCCCCCGCTCCCTCCGCCTGATGGCGACAGGAGATTTGCCCTTGGTGGCGAAGGCACTCCGGAGCCGCCACCTCCCGGGCCGGGAGACATCGACAGCGGTCCTGGACGCTGAGACTGAGAAATAACTGATCGCCGTCCCGAGCTCGGGGCGGCGATCTCTTTTATCGGGGACTTCCTCTCAGCAGTGCCAGCTCCCGGCGAACTGCGCGTGTTAACCGCCGAGCGCTCTCGGCGGTAAGACCGCTTTTCACACCTCGCCGCCTGCGGGCTGGCCCGTTTCTGGCCTTGGAGTAGACCAACATCGAGGACAAGAATGAACCAATTGCGTTTTCCAATACTCGTCATTGCAGCCGCCGCAGCGCTCGGATGCTCCGGGGACCGATCGGGCACCGACAAAGCGCCGAAAGCAGATGTCGCATGGGCGCCGGCGAAACTCACCGCCGTGAAAGGAGTCCCGGCGGCTGAAATAGAGACGGCGGTCAAGCGAAAGCTCGAGGGATCTCCGCCGTCGAAGATCGACGCCAAGCAATGGGCGCGTACAAAGCGGCTGTACAGGATGTACGGTGGCAACCCGTTGTGGCTCGATCCCAATGGCTTTCACCGGGACCGCACCTTCGCTCTCGCGAATGCGGTGATCCAGGCCGAGCAGGATGGGATGCGAATGGATGCTTATCCGATTCCGGCGCTTGCGCAGTCTCTCGCTGCGGTCGAACAGAAGGACAGGCCAACCGCTGCCGAGCTCGCCGACGCGGACATCATCCTCACGGCATCGTTCGTCGCGCTCGGCGAAGATTACCTGACGGGGCAGGTCGATCCAAAGTCGGTAGCACAGGCGTGGCACATCGACGTGAACGACGAGAACGTCGACTCGGCTCTCGTTCGCTCGATTCGCAACGCCGCTCTCGACAAGGCTCTCGCGACCATGCGTCCGCAGGATCCTGACTACACCGGGCTCCGCAAGGCTCTCGACCAGTATCAGCGGATCACTGTGAGAGGTGGGTGGCCGGGCGTTCCCGAGGGAAAGTCCGTCAAGCCGGGCGAGCCGATGTCGGCCGCGCGCGCGACGGCGCTTCGGCGCAGGCTTGCGGTCGAGGGATACGTGTCTGATTCCGCGACGCAGGCCGGTGTGTACGACGCTTCACTCGCGGGAGCGGTCGCCAATTTCCAGGCACATCACGCGATTGCGGTCGACAGCATGCTTGGCAAGGAGACGCTCGATGCGCTGAACCAGTCCGCTGCCTATCGCGCTGCACAGATTGCCGCGAATCTCGAGCGGCTGCGATGGCTCCCGCGAAACTTCGGCTCGCGTTTCATCTACGTGAACGTGCCCGCATTCCGCCTGGAAGCGTACGATCAGGGAAAGCCCGCGCTCGAGATGAAGGTGATCGTCGGCGAAGATTACGAGGACAAGGCGACGCCGGTATTCTCCGATATGATGGAGACAGTCGTGTTCCGTCCGTACTGGAACGTGACGCCTGACATTGCGGCGAAGGAAATCTTCCCGAAGATCAACTCGAACCCCGGCTATCTCGAAGCGAACCGCTACGAGCTCTATCAGGAAGGTGGACAAACGCGGGTGAGGCAGAAGCCCGGCGAGAAGAACTCACTCGGACTCGTGAAGTTCCTGTTTCCGAATGATTTCAACATCTACCTGCACGACACGCCGAATCCGGAGCTGTTCGACAAGGACGTACGAGCGTTCAGTCATGGCTGCATTCGCGTCGAGAAGCCGACAGAGCTTGCCCAGTGGGTTCTCGGGTGGGATGCGGCAAGAGTGGAGGCGGCCAAGAACGGTTCCGACAACAACTCGGTGAAAGTCCCGGTGAAGATTCCCGTGTACATCACGTATGGCACGGCGTACATCCGGGACGGGCAGCTCCACTTCGGAAACGATCTATACGATCGTGACGACAAGCTTGTCGCTCAGGTGCTGCGGGGCGCACTTCCCGCGCCAGAGACTGTTGCAGCAGTGCAGGCATTGAGAAGGATCGCGGCAAAGGCATAAAAAAACCAAGACGAGAGTTCAGAGTAACAAAGATCCCAGATGATCAGATCTGACCATCTGGGATCTTTGTTACTGTGAACTCTCGTCTTGGTTTTCCGGCTTTAGTCCACTTTCAGCGCCTTCTGAATATTGAAGAGAACGTTGCGCGTGTGCGCCATCGTCTCCGCGTTCGCACCACTCTTTCCTGCCAGCCTCGACTGAATCGAGCGCAGTGAAGCGAGCGCCGCCGACTGCGACGGATAGTCGTAGCTGGTCCTGGTCGGCGGAGTGATGATCGCCGCGAGGCGGTTCACATACTCCATCTGAATGTTCTGGCGGAACGTGTTCACGTTCCCGCTTGCGTCAGCATCGAAGATTGCCGACGTCAGGTCGCTCATCACTTCGGCCAGCGGATATTCGTTGCCGTACATCCGCGAGTCCGTGATGCGCGTCAGGACGCGCGGGTGCAGCAGCTGGTTGAGAACGTTGCGCTGCGTGGTGAGCACACGATCGTGAATCTTCGGATCCTCGGGCGTGCCGAAGAAATCGAATCCACGGCGCTGCATCTGGAGGTGCGAATACAGCGCAGCCGGTGAGCTGAAGGCACTCGGCGCGAAAACGTTCTTCGCGAGCGAGGCCATCGCACGCTTCTGGTCGGCGCGGCTCACCGGTGTGAACGGCTTCGTTGCTCCCGGCTGGCCGGCGACTGCGCGATCGACATACACGCCGCCGATGTAGCGCGAGATCACCGACGCCGAGGTCGCCATCTGGCCGGTGAGAACGAGGTAGCCGTTTCTCAGCTCATGATAGCTCTGGCCGGGTGTCGTGTAACGCGTCTTCAGCGAGCCCATCAGGTCGTTGATGATCTCGAAACGCTCGGTCATGTAGCCGATCGCGTCGCTCGTCATGTCGTTGACGTTCACACGCGGATCGATTCCGCCGCCCGGAGACCGCATGTCGTCGGCGTCGTTTCCGAAGATGAGCGCCGGCTCGGTGGAGCGAGCGAGAAGAGCGGTCATACGTGCTTTCTCGGCGACCGGATCGGCGAGCGCGGGAGTGTAGCCATACTGAATCGCCCAGAAGTCATATGGACCGGGGCGGCTCGAGAAGTAGTCGCCCTGCTGCTGGCCCTTCTTCGCCAGGTTCACGATCTCGTAATCCATCACCGATCCCATCACGCCCTTCGATCCCGTGATGGAGCGATCGTTGATCTCCTTCGGCGAAAGCATCTGGCTCGCCTTCATGTTGTGCATCAGGCCCATCGTGTGACCCATCTCGTGCAGGATGAGACCGGTGATTGCCTGATTGATGTAATCGCGCATCTCGATCTGGGTCGCGCCGCGGGCGATGAGCGCCTGCTTTCCGGCCATGACGTTGAGCTGGAGCTGATCGGCGTAGGCGCAGCGGCGGCCGGCCTTGTCCATGTTCTCCTCGTCCTGCATCTCGAGCCCCATTGCGGCCGTCGCGAATGCGCGTTCCTGGCGCACGCGGTTGGTGACGAACACGTACTCGAGCATGATGTCACCGCCGATGATCTGGCCGGTGCGCGGGTTCACGAACGTCGGGCCGTAGCCGCCGAACGGCGGGTTGGGCGATGACGTCCAGCGAAGCACGTTGTAGCGGATGTCGCCGGCATCCCAGTCGGCGTCGTCAGGCTGAACTTTTACGACGACAGCATTCTTGAATCCGGCTGCTTCGAACGGTCCGTTCCAGAGCATCGCCGCCTTGTAGATCACGTCGCGGAACTCGACTGGAGTCGTGTTCTCGATCCACCAGGTGATGGGCTCGACCGGTTCGGAGATCGCGGCGCTCGGATCCTTCTTGACGAGCTTCCAGCGATTGATCACGTCGCGATACGGCGCAGCGGAGACGCTGACCATGTCGGTCTGCTGCTGCGTGAAGAAACCGACGCGCGGATCGTCGAAGCGAGGCGTGTAGTCTTCCTTCGGCATCTCGATGAGCGAGTGCTGAACGACGATGCTCACGTTGCGCGCATCGGTGATGTCTGCACCACCGCGGTTCAGCGGCGACGGGTTCTCGTACACGTAGTCGACCGTAACGTCGGTGTTCGCCGGATAGTTCTTTACGCGAGTGACGCGCGTCTTCGTCTTGCTCAACCCGCCAAGGTTGAACTGCGATCCCGGGGGAGCCTGCGGATTCGGAGTCGGCTTCACCTGCGTGAAGGCTTCCGTCATGAACAAGTCATCGGCCTTGATCAGGTAGCTGGCACTGTCTTCCGCGACGATTTCCTGCACGGCAACTACCGCAGGGCTGATGTTGGCGGAAGCTGCGCGTGCGAGCGCATGCTCCTTGTCGAAGTAGAATGACGGATTCTGCGTGACGAACTCGAGGCGGTTGAAGTGCTTCCGAACCAGGAAGACGTTCGATCCGCCGTACGCGCCGCGGAACGCGCCGGCAGCAACCGGAGCCTCGACGACGTGTGTGAAGTAGATGAATTCCTTGCCGAGCTTCGTCTTGGGAACGGTCATCATGAGCGAGCCGTTCGTCGTGTCCTGATAGAGAGCGAAGAGACCGTCGGTCTTCTTCATCGGCTTCACGACGCTGGCGATGGTCTTCTTCTCAGCGGCGGCAGGAGCGCCGGCGGGTGCGCCGGTTGGCGATGCAGGCTTCGCACCGGCCGTCTGCGCGGAAGCGGTTGGTCCGGCAGGCTTCGGGGCCTGAGTCTGCTTTGCAGCAGCCTGAGCGCAGCCCGTACCGAGGAGCGCAGCCGCGAGCGCGAGACACGTCGACTTGGTGTGTGTTTTCATGAGCGGACGGATTTGGGGAGGGAAATGCGGTTGGACCGGGGCGACCAGGGCCCCGGGCATCGGCTACAATATCGGGACGTGACAGAAATGCCGCGAGCCGGGAAATACAGACCTTACAATCACCGAACAGTTGACCTCAGATTAGTCCCGTGAGCTCCGACGCCGACATCGCACGGGCACCGTCGCTCCCAACCACCGGCGGGGGACTTTTCACGTCGGCAAGCACTCCGCTTCCCCGCGATATCATCGAGCGTGCGCGTGAGCGGGTGAAGATCGCTGCCTTCGTCTTCATCGCGACGTGGCTGTTCGTAGTGACGATGAATGAAGTGGTAGCGCGCTTTGCGATCGGCAATGAGCTCGTAGCGAAGCTGTGGGCACCGCGTCAAACGCTGCTGACTCTGCTCGGACTGGCCTCCTCGGTTGTGATGGCGTGGATAGCCTCCCGCATGAAGGACCGGCCGGAGCTGGTGCTCGACATCGGCCTCGTCTTCCAGGTATTCAACGCCCTGATCGTAAGCTTCGTGTCCGAATGGTATCCGCGGCAGGATCCGCAAGCCGTGTCGTGGGTCTGTGTGACGATCGTCGTCTGGCCTGCGATTGCGCCTTCGTCGCCGCGCAAGACATTGATCGCCGCCCTTGCGGCAGCAACCACGGTTCCGATTGCAATCCTGTACGGCCTTTCGATTCACCCCAACCCGGACCTCGGCTGGTTCATCTTGATGTGGCTCGTTCTTCCGGGTTATCTCTGCGCCGCGTTGGCCGTAGTTCCTGCGAACGTGATACGCGGACTTGGGAAGCAGGTGAAGCGTGCCAGGGAGCTGGGCTCGTATCAGCTCGAGGATCAGATTGGAAAAGGAGGTATGGGCGAGGTCTATCGGGCCAGGCATCGCCTTCTCGCGAGACCGGCAGCCGTGAA
>DASWQD010000217.1:0-3969 GCA_036398255.1 Gemmatimonadaceae bacterium
ATTTCGCTCCTATGCGTTTCAAGAGCTCGGCCTCGTCGATTATCTCGACTCCGAGCGTGCGTGCCTTCTCAAGCTTGCTCCCCGCTTCCTCGCCTGCAACCAGGAAGCTGGTCGCCTTTGAAACGGAGTTTGTGACTCTTCCTCCAGCCTGCTCCACGGCTTCGGTCGCCTTCGCGCGCGACAGCGTCGGCAGCGTGCCAGTGATGACGACCGTCTTGCCCGCGAGGGCACCGCCGGCGGCGACCTGCCGGGGCTCGGTGAAATTTACACCGGCCTCGCGCAGCTTCTCGATCAACCGCTTCGCGCTCCGGTCCGAAAAGTACGCGACTACGCCGTCCGCGATGATGTCGCCGACTCCCCGAACAGCGCCGATATCCTTGCGCGTCGCGCGCGCGAGATCATCGAGCGTTCCGAAGTGACGGGCAAGGAGCTGCGCCGCAATCGCACCCACGTGCCTGATTCCGAGCGCGGTGAGAAGCCGCGACAGCGGTTGAGATTTCGACGCTTCGATCGCCGCAAGCAGCGCATCTGTCCCCTTGTCGGCGTATCCCTCGAGCGCGAGCAGCTTGTCGCGGCGCAGCCGGTAGAGATCGGACGCATCGCTCACCAGTCCTGCACTGATCAGCTGGTCGATTCTGGAATAGGACAGTCCGCGAATGTCCATTGCGCCTCGCGACGCAAAATGCACGAGTCCTTCGAGCTGGCGTCCGGGACATGCAACGTTTGGACAATAGATCGCAACTTCCTCGTCGGCCCGTTCAACCGGCGTGTTGCATGATGGACATTTCGACGGCATCCGCCACCGCTTTCCCCTCGGCTCGCTCTTCTCCGGAACCGATGCGATGATTTGCGGGATGACTTCGCCTGCACGCTTCACCTGCACGATGTCGCCTATGCGCAGGTCCTTCCTTCGCACGAGGTCTTCGTTGTGAAGCGTCGCGAGCTTCACGACGACTCCACCGATTTCGACCGGCTCGAGAACCGCGTACGGGTTGAGCGCCCCGGTGCGTCCGACGTTCACGCGAATGTCCAGCAGCCTGGTCTCGGCAATATCGGGCGCGAACTTTCGGGCGATTGCCCAGCGCGGTTCTCGCCCTCCCACCACTCCGAGCTCGTCCTGCAGTGCGAGATTGTCTACCTTCACCACACCGCCGTCGATCGCGAAGTTGAGCGTTCCTCTCACGCTGTGCTCGATCTTGTGCGCCCATTCGAACACATCTTCGAGCTTCCTGCACCGCGCGCGATGCGGCGCGACCGGAATTCCCCACTCGGCGAGCTGCTCGAGGAGCTCCCACTGAGTGCGGAAGCGAAGCAGTGAAGGATTGTCGGACGCAACGGCATATCCGTAGAAACGGAGCGGCCGCTTTGCGGTGATCGCGGGGTCGAGCTGGCGAAGTGCGCCAGCCGCCGCATTGCGCGGATTTGCGAACACCGGTTCTCCATCCTGCACCCGCTGCTCGTTCATCCTCTCGAAGCGATCGAACGGCATGTAGATCTCGCCGCGGATCTCGACTCTACCCTTCGGCGCATCGCCGAGCAGACGCAGAGGAACGTCGCGCACTGTTCGCAGGTTTTCAGTCACGACTTCGCCGATCGATCCGTTCCCGCGTGTAGAGCCGGTTGTGAACACGCCGTTCTCGTATGTCAGGCTCACTGCGGCGCCGTCGATCTTCAGCTCGACGGTGTAGCCTGAGCTCTCGATGTCGTTCCCCGCGAGGCGAATGATTCGCTCCTGCCACGCGGCCAGCTCATTGTCATCGAAAGCGTTGCCGAGGGACAGCATCGGCACCATGTGCTCATGTTTCGAGAGAGAGCTTTGCGGAGCGGCGCCGACTCTCGAAGTAGGCGAGTCGGGAGCTCGCAGCTGCGGATTGAGAGTCTCCAGCTCCTGGAGCTCGCGAAAGAGGGAGTCGTACTCGCGATCCGAGAGAACGGGAGCGTCGAGGACGTAGTACTCGTGCGCTGCGCGGTTAAGGACGTCCCTCAGCTGCGACGCGCGCGCCCGCGGATCCGTTGCTCGAGCTTCCTGCTTTTTGTTCGGCATCCGCGTCGTCATCCGGCTTCGTGTGTTCGTTGAACTCGGCGCTGTCGAAACGCACGACCCGGTTGCGTCCCAGCTCCTTCGCAACATACAGCGCGTCGTCAGCCGCCTTCAGCATCTCCTCGCGGCCCTTGAGCCTTGGATGAGGCCATGACGCCACACCGATGCTCACCGTCCGCTTCAGGGTCCCGCCTTCGAACGAAAATGTATTCTCCTCGACCCGATGCCGCACCCGCTCCGCGAACGTGACAGCGGAATCGAGCACGGTGCCCGGCAGGAGGAGCAGGAATTCCTCGCCGCCGTAGCGTCCAACGCGGTCGATCTCCCTCGCTGCGTCCTTGAGGATTTCGGCGAACTGCTTCAGCACCTCGTCGCCGGCGGCGTGGCCGTACGTGTCGTTCACCCGCTTGAAATGATCGATGTCGCACATCACGCACGAGATCGGCTCGTGCAGCCTCAGCGAGTGCTCGAACATTTCGTGGAGCCGCTGCTCGAGTGCGCGGCGGTTGTCGACCCCCGTGAGACCGTCGGTCATCGAGATATGAAGCAGCCTGTCGTTCATCTGCGACAGCTCCTTCTCCCGATCTCCGAGCTCCTGCTGAAGCTTCTTGATCCTGAGAAGCGACCTCACCCTCGCTTCGAGCTCGGCGAAGTTGATGGGCTTCGTGACATAATCGTCCGCTCCGGCCTCGAGTCCGGCGACCATTCGCTCCGTGGAATCGAGAGCGGTCTGCATGATCACCGGGATGAACGGAAGATTCTTGTCGGCCTTGAGTCTCCTCACCACCTCGAGCCCGTCCATGTCGGGCATCATCACGTCGAGAAGTATCAGGTCCGGACAATGAGCTTGAACCGAATCGAGAGCGGACTGGCCGTCCATGGCACCCTCGACTTCATAGCCGCGCGCTTCCAGGCGGGCGCGCAGGACTTCTACGTTGTCTTCATGGTCGTCGACAACGAGAATGCGCTTCTTCCTGCCGGATTCGTCGGTCCGATCAGTGGCCATTATTGCGGCCGAGGAAGCGCTGTACCTCCGCGACCACTGCCCTTGGCTCGCACGGCTTGGCGAGGTAGCCGTCGCAGCCTACTTCGAAAGCCTTCTCGCGATCCGATGCCAGCGCGTGAGCCGTAAGCGCGATTATCGGGATGTGCTTGGTTTGCGGATCGTGCTTGAGAACCTGAGTCGCCTCCCATCCGTCGATTATGGGGATGGATATGTCCATGAGGATGAGATCCGGCCGGCTTGAACGAGCCTTGGAGATCCCCTCCTCTCCATTCCATGCCTCAGTCACTTCGTAACCGAAGTGCTTGAGAATGGTGGAGTAAACGATACGGTTGTCTTCATTATCCTCAACAAGCAGAATCATCTTACCAGACTCGCTCATTTTGCCTCGCATGGGTATTGCAATTGGTTACGTGGAAGCAAATACCTTACCACCCCCTATCTACTGACGATCGATGAGCACTGCCGATAAGCCGGAGGGCCGGCGGGAGCCTGCCCGGCGTCCCCGGGGAAAGCCCTATAAGACCGTGGCGGACAGCCACTCCGCAGGCATGCTGGGCGTCGGGATGATCATCGGTGCGGTACTCGGCGCAGGGATAGCTCTGCTCGTAGCGCCTCGGGCGGGGTGGGAAACCCGCCGGTCACTGACCAGTCGCGCTCGCAGCCTGCGCGGTGGAACAAACGCATGGACGCGGCTTGGCCGCGAGCTGAAGCGCGCCGCACGAGCAAAACGGAAGGCCATGGAGCTGGAAGCGAAGCGCCATACGATCGCCGCCAGACAGGCCGCCCAGGGAGAAACTGCATAAGAAAACCGAGACGAGAGTTCACAGATGCCAGTTCCCAGATTCCGGAAAATCAGGAATCCGTGTAGGTACCGGTTGATAGGTGACACGCAAACCGGTTGATAGGTGACACTCTGGGAGCG
>DASWQD010000218.1:0-13478 GCA_036398255.1 Gemmatimonadaceae bacterium
CCCGTTTTTCTTCCTCGTCTCCCAGCATTCTTTTTGGTATTATGTAGTAACGGACCGTCCGATAGGATAATGCTCTGTATGCAATCTCGAGTGAATCTCACCGCTTTCGACTCGAGCCAGGAATTTCTTCAGCTCACCGGCGTCGCCGCGATAGAGTTGCGGCTGCTCACGAATGAACGTTTCGCGCACAGCTTCGGGATTGAATCGATCCGCGACAGCTCGCAGCTCAGAAGCGAGCGCGTCGGGATCATTCTCGTAAACGACGAAATTCGACGAGAGACGCGGCTCGCGCTTCTCGTGAAAGTTGTCGCCGAGCCAGTGTGCGGCCGCCCAGTGGGGATCGGGAAGGAAGACCTTCGAGCCGCACGCCTGCACTTCGCTGACCGGCAGTCCGAACGCCTCCGACCTCGTCATGAGAAACGCTGATGCCTTCCGGTAGATCGCGCGAATGTCCGACCGCGGGTAGCGACCCGCGAGCTTCATGTGCTTCACGCCCGACTTGCGCACCGCGTCATCCTGGACCTTTCGGAACTCCGGATAGTTGAGCTGCGTGACGTCGAAGTCCAGCAGCGCCATGAACTCGCCGTCCTGTTCAGGATAGAGCGATCCGTCGTCCAGGTTCATGCCGATGAGAGAGTACGGATGCTCGCCGGGTGGCAGCACGACATGGCTTCCCACCGATACCATGAGATACCAGTCGTACCTCTCGAGCCCGAACTTCCCTTTCCTGAACCACGCGAGGTGCTCGGGGGCGAGCTTCGTCTGCTCGTTGCGAAGAATCAGCCGTGACCAGCTGTAGAGTGTCGGGAGGTAGTGCAGATCGTAGTTGACGATGGGCGTGTTCGGCAGAATTCCGCGAAGCGTCTCGATGTTCGGGAAAAGAGACGGCGAGAACGCCCCGGGAACTGCGGCGACGACGACGATCACGTCGGTTCCACGCACCTTCCGGACGAACGAGTCGAACTCGCGCCGGTTTCCCATGAGCTTCGTCGTCGATCCGACGAGCGACCGTGGAGTGGAGAAATCGATCGACAGCGCTCGCATGAGATGCGAGAGTCCATCGAGATGAAGCCGTGGTTCCGCTCCGACATCGCGAAGCATTCTCACCAGCCCTTCAGCCATCGGCTGGATGAAGCTCGCGCGATCGTTTGCGAGAATGTCTACGCGCATCGCGCTATTCGTACATTCGGTTTGTGTCGGCTTTTGCGAGATCGACCAGGAATTCCGCGATCCGGTCCGTCACGGCATCGAGGTGAGCGACGCCTTTTGCACGGGTCGCCCGCGACGGATTCCCTGAGCCCGTATCGTCCGTAACCTGAGTCCAGGCGCGCGGAGTCCAGGCCAGTCCGTCGTTGAATCCCTTGATCCTGAATTTTCGCGCTCTGCCCTCGCCTGCCTCGTCGATCGGCAGCACCAGCTCGGGCGCGATCTCCATCATCACGCTGGTCTCGAGCTCGCCCGCATGATCGCCTGGAATATCGTAGTAGCTCCTGGAGTCGATGCAGCTCCACCAGTTGATCGTGGCGATGAACACGCTGCAGGACGCCTGAAGCTCGCGGATCATCTGCCTGAAGTCATTTCCGCCGTGGCTGTTGATGATGACGAGCTTTTTCAGTCCCTGGGACTCGAGCGATCGCGCGATGTCGCCGAGCACCTTGGCCTGCGTGCTCGGGTGCATGTTGATGGTGAGTCTTATGTCGAGCTGTCCCGTATTGACGCCGAACGGTATCGTCGGAAGCACGATGACCTTCGCGTTCTGCTCCCACGCTTTTTTCGCGGCTTCGGCTGCTACGTAGCTCGACTCGTAGTTGTCGGTGCCGTAGGGGAGATGATAGTTGTGAGCTTCCGTCGCGCCCCACGGAAGAATCGCGACCTCGTATCCGGTCGATTTGATTGTCTTCCATGTTGTTTCTTCGAGGACGTAGTGGCGGGGGGGCATGAACGAAAAAGATAAACAAGACGAGAGTTCCCAGTAACAAATGATCCCAGATGGTCAGATCTCACATCTGGGATCATTTGTTACCGGGAACTCTCGTCCTGTTGTTACGCGGTTCCTAAAACCTCGCCTCGACATACAGGTTCGCTCTTATCTTCTTCTCCGGCCAAATCCCGCGAGCGACATCGAACCGGACCAGCCCGTCGAGGAACGAAGTCCCGACTCCCGCTCCACTCATTGGCTTACCGGGATCGCTGAAGTCTTCGCGATTTCCCGCCCAGCCGACATCGTAGAAGACCACCGGGCGGAAGCCCGCGCGCGACGTGCCGAGCTCGATACGGCCAAGCCAGAACGCATCGCCGAACTGGTTTCCGGCAGATTGACCGCGCACGGTCTGGCTTCCACCGAGATACCACAGGCGCTGCGCTGGAACTTCGCCCGCCGACGTGCCGCCACCGAAGGTGAGTGCTGCATCGACTCCCTTGAACAGCCCGCGTGACATCGTTACGTCGAGCATCGCTCTTCCGTAACCGAACGATCCGGCAGCCGCTTCGCCGCGAAGCGCGCCGAAGAAACGGAATCCGCGTGGATCCAGCCCGTACGTTCCGTGCCGCTCAGCGGCAACCCCGACGATGTTGCCGTCATTCGCGTCGATGTTCTCTTCGAAGCCGTCGCCGCCAAGCGCCTTCACGATCGAGAAGTTCGTCTTTCGCTCGGCGTCACTGTGATTTTCCGCGAACAGTCTCCACGAGGTAGTAGCGGAATCATCCGGCGTGCCCGCCAGCTCGATGCCGGCGGTTCGATAGTAGAACCCTTCATCGCGACCGAAGAGCAGCGCCGACAGCGACGCGCCGAATGCGAATGGATCGGTCCAGTCGTTTGCAGCGGACAGCCGGCGATAGGCGTTGAGAGTGAGCGTGCTCCGACCGTTGCTGCGCGAGATTCCAAGCTCCCCGTTCGGCTGCCAGTCGGCGACACCGATTCTCGCCGACGCTCGCGCCGTGTAGCCGTTGCCGAGGCTTTGTCGCACGCCGATTCCGCTCGACAGACCTTCGATCTTGTTGTAGCGGGTGAGGCCCAGCCCGTAGGTGTACACCGGCCGCTGCGGAGTCCATCCGGGCTGTGCAGCGAGTGACAAGGCCTTGTCGATCAGCTCATCGCGCTCGGATGTCGAGAACACCTCTTCACCTTCATCGTAAATCGATTTCGGCAGCGCCGCGGATTTTGCCAGCGCGACAGTATCACACGAAGTCTTCACCACCATCTGCAGCGCATCGTCCCACCGCCGCACGGTGCGCGTGCTCGCGCCCGTTGGCTCCTTGCAGTCTGTTCGCCTGCGTGCAATGCGGGCAGCGCGTGAGACCGAATCGCTTGCCGTGTCCGCAACGGAGATCTGCGGCAATGGAATCGGAGTCGAGCCATTTACGCTCGCGTACTTGAAGCTCTGCTCCATCTTCATCGGCACTCGCATGAATCCCGCCTGTGCCGAGCCTTCGATGGACTGCACGCGAGGCATCCAGAACCTGCCCTCGTGGAGCCCGTACTCGATCGTCACTGCGTTGATCTGGGCTCTCAAGGGCGAGATCAGTCCCTTCACCCACTTCGGCGGCCCATCGTCGTCGTGTTCGTTCTCTTCCTCGGCAATCGCCCAGATGTCCATCGGCTCCGACAGACGGTACACGCCGCGTACGAGACGCGCGTTGGAGATGTCGAACCAGAGCGATCCCACCGCCACGTTCCATTTCGGGGCGCGCGGTCGGACTACAAGCTCACGCAGGTTGATTCGCTGCCCGCCAGGCAGCTGGAAGCTGACCGAATCGCCGACAGCGTAGGTGTAGTACGCCTCGGCTCCGCGGGCGAGCGGATGGATGATCTCACTCTCTTCGATATCCGCTTTCGCGAGCCCCGATCCGACCCATAGAGATTCGCGGCCCGGGTAATACGGAACAGGAAGCGCTTCATCGATATCCATCTCCGCGTCTCCGATTCCGTCGAGCGCGGGCATCACTGTCCGCTTGCCGAGTATCTCGGCGTACACCGGGCTGCCGCGTGACCAGACTATCCGCGCAGCTCGCTCGCTTCGCATCAGAAGACGCTCACGACCGATTCGCTTCAGCGCAATTCCAACGGATATGCGCTCGTACGCGGTCGCGTCGTAGCCGGCGATCGTCGTGTCCTGCTCGAGCCGCGATTTTCTCGCCGCGGCGAGAAGCTCCTGCGCTCTGGAATCCTTGAACGCATTTGCAAGCAGAGCTGGAGTCAGCTGGATCTGCTTTGCCCTTCTCCGCAGGCGGTCTGTCGAATCGTTCTTGCCCCGCACCGCGATTATCGAGTCGCGCCAGATCTCGTACCGCAGACGCGCCGAATCCTGTATTCGCTCGCGCTCAGAGCGCGCGCTGTCGGATTGCTTTGCCTTTTGCGACACGCCGAGCTGGACTGTGCTCTGCGCGAAGACAATCGCGGTGAGGAGGGCTAGCACACTCTATCTCCGCCGACGAAGCTGCTGCGGAAATGTGTACGAGACTCCAAGCTGCCACGTGACCTGGTCCGTCTTGCTGTGGCGGTGCTGAAGCGTGACGGAACCGTCGTCATTGTCGATGATGTCACCTTCGGTGAGGTAGGTCGCCTCGCCGCCGTAGAAGTAGCGGGCGCCGACATGCAGCTTCCACGTCCTGGTGGTTCCGAACGGAACGTAAAGGCCGCCGCCGAAGATGTAGGCGGAGGTTGCATCGTCGGAGTTCGTGGTGCTCGCGTACTCGTACTGGCTGTCCGATCCACGCACGGACGTCGAAGTGACGAGCGCCATGAATCCGACGGCAGCGTTGATATAGGGCTGCACCGGACCGACCGGCACCTGAATCTGCGGACCGATGCTTCCCCAGAACGCATTGTTGGTTGTCTCGATATCGAGTGCAACACGCCCGGTGATCGGCAGATAGGGAGCGTGCAGCGTCTCGCTTCCGTACTGCATGCCGCCGAGGTCGCCCCGAATGCTGAGGAGCCCTTCACGGTCGATGCGGAACAATGCACCCACGTTTATCCCGAACCCTTCCGTATCGAGCTGCGTCGCAAATTCACCTTTCGGCTGGGCAACGAGCAGGTCACCGACTATTGAAAAACGAGACGGCTCACGTTCCCACGACCGCGGTGCGCGGCGCTGGGCGTGAGCCGAAGATGGAATGAATGATACCGCGACAACGGCCGCGAGTATCGACGTACGAACGAATCGCATAAGTTCTCCGTGGCAGTTACTGCGCGAGCCGAAGGCACTCGTCGTGCCGGGCGCCTCGCGCAGTCTCTATCTGACGATACGGCAAAGCGTTGCATGGGTTTCAGGGCCCTGCGCCACGAGCCCGCCTGACCAATTGATATGACACGTCCTGTCCTGCAATGGTGACAACCGCACCCGCTCTCGTGGTTCGAGGGCTGAGAAAATTCTACGGCGACGTCCGCGCGGTTGACGGGCTCGACCTCGAGATAAGATCGGGAGAGTGCTTCGGACTCCTTGGCCCCAACGGAGCCGGCAAGACCACCACCATCGAGATTTGCGAGGGGCTGCTCGAGCGTGATTCGGGGGACGTCGAGCTGCTCGGGATGACCTGGGAAGGTGATGGCAGCGCGCTCCGCGAGCGCCTCGGCATCCAGCTCCAGGACACTCAGCTCTCGGAAAAGCTGTCCGTGACCGAGACTCTCGAGCTGTTTCGCAGCTTTTACCGGGCCGGACGTCCGGTCGCGGAGGTAATCCGTCTCGTTCAGCTCGAGGAGAAGCAGCAGGCTCGTGTCGGAACGCTTTCCGGCGGGCAGAAGCAGCGGCTCGCGATTGCCTGCGCAATGGTCGGCGATCCAGAGCTTCTGTTTCTGGATGAGCCAACGACCGGACTCGACCCTCAGTCGCGGCGGCAGCTCTGGACCTTGATCGAGGAATTCCGGTCCACCGGACGGACCATTCTTCTGACGACCCATTACATGGACGAGGCGGAAAGACTTTGCGACCGCGTCGCCATCGTCGATCACGGTCACATCATCGCTCACGGTGCGCCTCACGAGCTGATCGACTCGATTGCCGCGAGTCATCCTCCGCCGCCGCCTCGCGCATCGTCCGCGACTCTCGAGGACGTTTTCGTCGCTCTCACCGGGAGGACGCTGCGCGATGAGTGACGAGAGACGCGGCTTCATGCAGACCTCACTCGTTCAACTCACGCTCGTCCGGTTTCGGGAGTTCATCCGTCAGCCCGAAGCGGTGTTTTGGACGTTCGTGTTCCCGATTCTTCTTGCCGTGGGGCTCGGTCTCGCGTTTCGGTCGAAGGCTCCCGAGAAGCCGAAGATTGGAATCGTCGCTTCAACTCCGGCGGCAGGCGCGATAGCCGGCGCATTGAAGAAGGATTCGACTCTCACCATCGAACAGATGGACGACAGCGCCGCTGCTCGCGCTCTGAGGACCGCGAAGATAGCATTGCTCGTGATTCCCGATGGCGATGGGACAGTACGCTATGTGTACGACCCGCAGCGGGATGAATCCGTATTCGCACGATTGATCACCGATCAGGCGATTCAATCATCAGCCGGGCGTGTCAATCCGGTGAATGTCGTCGAGCGGCGGGTGACCGAGAAGGGATCGCGTTACATCGATTTCGTCATTCCGGGACTGCTCGGAATGAACCTGATGGGCAGCGGCATCTGGGGTATCGGGTTCGCCATTGTGGACTCGCGCAGCAAGCGGCTTCTCAAGCGGTTCATGGCGACGCCGATGTCGCGCGCCGAGTACCTGATGGCGTTTCTTTTTTCGCGGCTCGCGTTCCTGATTCTCGAGGTGGTGACGCTGCTGGGATTCGGCGCGCTGGCGTTTGGCGTTCCCCTTCGAGGCTCACTCGTTCAGCTCGGAATCATCTGCCTGCTGTCGGCACTTTCGTTCAGCGCCCTTGGACTTCTCATCGCGTCGCGGGCGAAGACAGTCGAAGGAGTGTCCGGGCTGATGAATTTCGTGATGCTGCCGATGTGGATCTTCTCCGGGGTGTTTTTCTCGTCGAGCAATTTTCCGGGAGTCGTTCAGCCACTCATCAAGGCATTGCCGCTCACTGCCGTAAATGACGCACTTCGCGCCAACATGCTGGAGGGAACGCAAATCACCGCCCTCGGAGTCGAGATGGCGGTGATAGTTGCGTGGCTGGTCCTGGGTTTTGTCGCTGCGCTGAAGCTCTTCAGATGGCGATAGGCGGCTGCAGCGCGATCTCGTCCAATCCCCGGTGGAATACCTGTATCTGGTCCCGGCCAGATGATTCAGCCGTGTGCAGCGCCAGCAGCGCATCGCGCAGGATGTCCTCGGCCGCTACGTAATTGCCGGTGACTTTGGCGATCCCGACGCTCGCTGTCGGGTCGTTGACGCTGACGTCGGCTGCCGCGGTCTTCAGCCCGCCGACCATCTCCGCCGCGAAATCCTGCACCGTTCCGCGCAGCCGCACTGTTTCGAGAAGAACTCCAATGGTGCCGTTGGCGAGTATCGCGATGGCATCGCCGCGCGAGAGCATCGTGCCGATCGGCTCGACGACTGCCCGCACCACCATGTCCGCGGCCTGGCGGCCCTTCTCAGTGACGATGTCGGGATAGTTGTCGAGGTCGCAGAGAAGAACCGCGAATCTCGAGTCGATGGATTTTCTGGTTATCTGAAGCTGGCGATCGACATGATCGAGGAACTGTCCTCGGTTCAGAATTCGAGGTGCACCCCTCGTGAGGGCGGTGAGATCGAATTCTCCGCTTATCCATGGCGGCTGAGAATTGTCGGGGGCTGTCAAGTCGTTTTTGGGTGAGGGGACTGTTGAGCAGCGCCGTAATGTTACTGTTACATTATCTGCCACACAAATACATTTTTTGTACCTGTCCCATGCCCGCACTGAATAAACAATGGACCTGAGACAGCTCCGAGCACTTGTCGCCGTCAGCGAAGAAAAGACTTTTATCGCTGCGGCGAAGCGTCTGAACCTGGCACAGCCGGCTCTGTCCCGCCAGATCCGTACCTTCGAGAAGGAGATCGGAACGGCGGTGTTTCTCCGCGGGCGGGCGGGAGTGACCCTCACCGCGGCCGGGGAAATCTGCCTCAAGACCGCCCGGTCCATCATCCAGAAAGTGGATGTCGCTCTCGAGGGAGCGAAGCTCGCAAGCGCAGGCAAAGTAGGTACTTGCACCATCTATGTATCGCAGTGGTGTGTCTGGACCGGATTCACCGGAAAGCTCCTCGCCCATCTCGCAAAGCACGACCCCGGCATCGACGTAGTGATCAGGGAAGGCGAGATCGGGACGCAGTGGGAATGCCTGCGCAGGAACCACGTGGATCTTTCGATCACCAACATGCCGCCGTCGGGTTACGAGGATTTGCATTCGGAGACGCTCCTCGACGATGTCTCGGGCATCGCGATGCTCCCGCCGCAGCATCCGCTTGCCGGACGGCAGTCGGTCAGGCTCGAGGAGCTCGCCGACATGACCTTGTTGACCTATCCCAGGGATGCAGTGGGTACAGTCGACCGGGACATCCGGCTCGAGTTCGAGCGCAACGGCTTCGTGCCGAAGCAAACGCTCGCTCTCCACAACACGGAGTCGCTCATTGCGAGGATATCGGCGGGGCTGGGTTGGTCGATTCACCGCCGATCACTGAGAGGGAAGATTCCCGGCGTGGCGACCGTGCCGATCGAGAATTTCGGGTTCCCTGTGCCGGTCACTCTGATCCACCGCGCCAAGGAGTCGCAGCCGCACATTCTCGAGGTGGCAAGACGAATTCGCGACGTCGCGGCGGCGGAGTATCCGCAGATGAGCCGGTTTCGCGCGTATCAGCACCCTCCCGAGCCGGTTCCGACGAAATCGCATGGTAACGGTCGCGTGGAGCTGCGCGATCTTCGCTACTTCGCCGCGGTGGTGGAGGAAAGGGGAATTGGTCGCGCAGCGATCAGGCTCGGCCTCACGCAGCCAGCCTTGTCTCGACAGATCCGGAGCATGGAGCAGGAGATCGGCGTGTCCCTTGTCGCACGGGCGACACGCGGAATCATTCCCACGGTCGCGGGAAAAAGCCTCTACTCCGCCGCGCGCGAGATACTCGGGGAAGCCTCCCGCCTTCCCGCCGAAGTTGAACGCGGGCAGAGAGCAGCGGCAGGGCGGTGCGTGATCGCATCGCTGCCGTCGGGAATCGTCAGGGAGCTTCTGAGCGTAGTCATGCGAACAGCCGGCGAGCGCTATCCGCATCTCGAGCTCTCCGTTCACAGCGTTCCTACTCCGCAGCAGCCCGAAGCACTGAATGAAGGACAGTACGACATCGGACTATGCCACCCGCTTTTCAATCTCACCGCCGGGTTTCCCGAGCTCGAATACCGCGAGCTGCTGACTGACACGCTCGACTGCGTCCTGCTTCCAAAGCATCATCCGCTCGCAATGCGGGCTTCGCTGTCGTTCGACGATCTGGCCGGGATCCCCTTCCTTTTTTTCCGCCGCGACTTTCATCCCGCGTTCTTCGACTATCTCATGGACGCGTTCCACCGGGCCGGGTACAGTCCGCGTCTTGGCCCGACGCAGAACGGGCTTCACACGCTCTGGTCGATGGTGGAGTCCGAAGCGGGGTGGGCACTGGGGTTTGGATCGCACCGGGATGATCCGCCACCCGGTCTCGCGTCGGTCCCGCTCGAGGGGTTTTCGCTCCCGTGGGGAGTGAACCTCATCAGCAGGAAGAACGAGACGAGGCCCGCGGCGAGGGCGATCATCGATCTCTTGTTCGAAGAGTCAGCGCTGAGGAACGTGGCCGTTGCGACGAAAGCGGAGGAGGTCACGACAATGTCCGCCTTCGCGGGTGCATCCACGGGCTGAGAAGCGTATCCTTCCGTCATGGCAGCCGATGAAGGCGGCGAGCGAACCGAAACTGACGGACTGCGAGTCAACGAATCTCTGGTGATTCCGCGCGCCGAGCTCGCGATGCGCGCGACGCGCGCGTCTGGTGCGGGCGGGCAGCATGTCAACAAGACATCTTCGCGCATCGAGATTTCCTGGAACATCCGGGAATCCCGCGCGCTCACCGACGCCGACCGAGAGAGACTGCTCGACCGCCTTGCATCACGGCTGAGCGAGGAAGGCGCAATACGCACTGTTGCGAGCGATACGCGGAGCCAGCTCCGCAATCGCGAAGCCGCCGAGCGTCGTCTGGCCGAGACGATCGCAAAAGCACTGATCGTTCAGAAGAAGAGAAGGCCGACACGCCGGCCGCGCGCTGCCAATGAAGCCCGGCTCACCGAAAAGAAAAAGCACTCAGACAGGAAACGTGAGCGAAAGCGCCCCATCACGGACTAGGATTCTCGCCGCCTACGCGGCCATCTATCTCATATGGGGCTCCACCTATCTCGGGATCCGCTTCACGATCGAAACGATCCCCCCGTTTCTTATGGGCGGCGTTCGGTTCATGATCGCGGGCGCCTTCCTGTACCTGGTGATGCGCGCGCGCGGAGAGCCGAAACCGACGCGGATCCAGTGGCGAAGCGCTGCCATCATCGGCGCACTACTCATACTTGGCGGTAACGGTGCGGTAGTATGGGCCGAGCAGTTCGTACCGTCGGGAATCACGGCTTTGCTCGTCGCAATCCTTCCCGTCTGGATCGTGCTGATCGAATGGCTCGGGCCTGCACACACGCGACCAACGCCCGGGGTTGTAGCCGGGCTTTTGCTCGGGATCATCGGCATCGTGATACTTATTGGACCATCGGCTTTGACTCCGGCCGGCTCACCGATGTCGGGAATTCTCAAAGGCGCCGTCGTCCTGATGCTCGGCTCGCTGACGTGGGCGCTCGGCACGATCTACTCGCGGCACGCGCCACTTCCCACATCCGCGTTCGTCGCCACCGGAATGGAGATGCTCTGCGGCGGTGCGATGCTCGCGCTTCTCGCCATTGCAGCGGGGGAGCCAACGCGATTCGACCTCGCCGAAGTTTCAGCGAGGTCGATGATCGGGTTCGTCTATCTGACGTTGATAGGATCGCTTGTCGGATTCACTGCGTACATCTGGCTCCTCGATCATGAGCCGGCATCGCGGATCTCGACCTACGCGTACGTGAATCCGGTTGTTGCTGTATTCCTTGGCTGGGCGATCGCGGGCGAGCCATTGACGCTTCGCACACTGATCGCCGCAGCCATCATTATCGGAGCGGTCGCGCTGATTACAACTGTGCGGAGCTCATCGCCCCCTCCGGAGCCGGGGTAGCACCAGCCGGAATGCGATGCTCGCCCGTTCCCTTGGGACCGAGTCCGAACTTCGACATCACCCACTCGCGCCACTCGTCCATGATCTCGTAGAACGTCGGGATCACGACGAGAGTCAGAACAGTCGATGTGATCACGCCACCGATCACAGCCCGTCCGAGCGGCGCACGGAACTCAGCGCCCTCGCCGCGGCCGAGAGCCACCGGAATCATTCCCGCGATGAGGGCGAGCGTCGTCATGAGGATGGGACGCAGACGAATCGCTCCCGCCTGAATGAGCGCTTCGCGGCGCGACAGGCCGTCTTTCTCGCGCGCCCACTTGGCGAAATCGATGAGCAGAATGGCGTTCTTCGCCACGATGCCCATCAGGAGAATCACCCCGATGAGGCTCATGATGTTGATCGTGTCGCCGGTGATCATCAGCGCGAGCATCACTCCAATCAGTGAGAGCGGCAGCGATACGAGGATCGCAAGCGGCTCGAGGAACGAGCCGAACTGCACGACGAGGATGAGGTACATCAGCATCACCGCCACTCCGAGCGCTGCGAAGATGCGCCCGAACACTTCGTTCTGGCTGTCCACCTCTCCGCCCTGAGTGAGTCGCACGCCTGGCGGGAGGTTCATCTTCTCGATGCGCGCGTTGATGTCCTTCATCACTTCGCTCAGCGAGCGCTCCGCAGTGTTGGCCTCGACATTGACCACGAGCTCACCGTCGAGATGCGTGATCTGCGCGGGACCGAGTCCCTGTCTGACCGTAGCAATCTGTCCGAGAGGAAGAGTCGCCTGCCCTGTCGGCGTGTTGATGACAAGCGGGAGCTGCTCGAGATCCGAAACGCGCTGACGCGATTCGGGCTGAAGTCGCACGTTCACTTCGCGCAGCTCACCGGTTGGATCTTCCCAGTCTCCCGCCTTGATACCGGCGAACGCTGGTCTCAGTGCCTGCGCAACCTGCCCAATTGTCACACCGATGCTGCCGGCGAGACTCCGGTTCAGCTCGACCGCGAGCTCGGGCTTCTGCCCTTTCGTTGAAAGGCCGACGTCAACCGCGCCCGGAACCTGGCGCACCTGCGCTGCAAGCTGCTCGGCGACGAGGCTCAGGGTTGCGGCGCTCGCTCCGCGCAGCTGAAGCTGAATCTGCTTCTGCTGCCCCTGGAACTGGTTCGTGTACACCGTCATCGTCGCGCCGCCGATACGCCCGACTTCCTTGCGGATCGTTGTGCCCAGGTCTTCCGCGCCGATGTCGCGCTTGTTCTTCGGAACCAGCCGCACGAAGATGCTGCCGTTGTCCACCGAGCCGGTTGCGGCCCCGAGCGTGGTGTACGTGTAGACGACTTCGGGATGCTGTCGAGCCATGCGTCCCGCTTCCTCGGCCTTGATTCTTGTGTAATCGAGATTCGATCCGGGCGGAGTCTCGAGCGCGATCGTCAGCTCCGAGCGGTCGTCGGAACCGAAGAAGCTCGCTCCGACGAGTCCGACCGCGGGAAGCGCAATCGCGATGACGAACGAAGCGATCGCCAGGCCGACCATCGCAAGACGATGATCCAGTGCCCATCCGATCAGTTTCTTGTAACGCTCGGCGAGCTTGTTGAACCAGAGGTTGAAGCGATCGAGAGCGCGCGCGATGGGATTGCGACGCTCGTGTGCTTCGACCTGCGGGTCGGCCCAGTATGCGGACAGCATCGGGTCGAGCGAGAATGAAACGAACAGCGAGACGAGCACCGAGCTCGCGATGGTCAGCGCGAACGGCTTGAACCACTGTCCTGCAACTCCATACATGAATCCAATCGGCACGAACACCGCGACGATCGAGAACGTCGTGGCCGCAACGGCGAGGCCGATCTCGTCGGTTCCCTCGTGCGCCGCGGTCATGTGATCCTTACCCATCTCGATGTGACGCACGATGTTCTCTCGAACCACGATTGCGTCATCGATCAGGATACCGATCGCGAGCGAAAGTCCGAGCAGCGACATCGTGTTGAGCGTGAACCCGAATATCCAGACTGTTATGAACGACGCGAGCACCGACACCGGCAATGCCAGTCCGGTGATCACGGTGGAACGCCATGAATTCAGGAAGATGAAGACCACGAGGACGGTGAGGAGGGCACCCTGAAGGAGCGCCTCCTCCACGTTCTGCACGGAATGCTCGACGCGCACACCTGAGTCGAGCACTGTTCGCACTTTCACTCCGGGAGGAAGCGTCTTCGAGACCCGATCGACTACCTCCTGGATCTTCTTGCTCACCGCCGTCGTGCTGTATCCCTTCGACTTCACGATGTCGATTCCGATGGCTTCCTTGCCGTCGAGATTCGACTTGTTCG
>DASWQD010000219.1:0-7041 GCA_036398255.1 Gemmatimonadaceae bacterium
GAGAGAGTCGCCGAGATGCTTCGCACGGAGTCGCGCGTCGCGAGCTTTCGTCTTGGTGCGTGGAATGAAGGCGGTGCCGGTGTGACAGTCGCGGAGATTGGGTGATACCGGACGAAGTCATCGAGCAGGTCAGGGACGCCGCAGATATCGTGGCGATCATCGGCGAGTATGTACCACTCAAGCGCACCGGCTCGGACTATCGAGGACCATGTCCGTTCCATCAGGGCACGCGCAGAAATTTTTCAGTCGTTCCCGCGAAGCGTCTGTACCACTGCTTCGTCTGCGGCGAGAGCGGTGACGTCTTCAAGTTCCTGACGAAGCGACTCGGCCTGGAATGGCCGGAGGCGGTGAAGCTCGTCGGCGAAAAATCCGGAATCGAAGTCGTGGACACGCGGACCAGGCGGGAGGGTCCGGATCCGCGCGAGCCGATGTGGGAGCTTCAGGCCACGGCGGCGACGTACTTCCAGAAAATTCTTTGGGAAGACCCGATTGGCGCTCAGGCGCGGGAGTACCTGGAGGACCGCGAAGTGTCGCGCGAGGTTGCCGAAGAATTCGGCATCGGCTTCGCGCCGCGCGAGATAGGACTGATGCGCGGGTACATGCATGCGCTCGGCTTCGACGACGCGCGGCTCATCGAGGGCGGGCTGCTCATCGCGCCTGACCAGGAGGCGGAGCCGCGACCTCGGTTCAGGAACCGCCTCATGTTCCCGATTCTGGACACGGCGGGGAGACACGTTGGCTTCGGGGGAAGAATTCTTGGACAGGGCGAGCCGAAGTATCTGAATTCCGCCGAGTCGCCGATCTTTGCGAAAGGCAAGCTTCTTTACGGACTGAACCGCGCGCGCAACGCGATACGGCGCGCCGACCGCGCCCTCGTCGTGGAAGGTTACTTCGACGCATTGCGACTGTTCGCCGCCGGTATCACCGAAGTGGTGGCGCCCCTCGGCACAGCACTCACGGAAGTTCAGGCGGGGATGCTCCGGAAATACTCGCGCAACGTCTACCTGCTGTACGACAGCGATGCAGCGGGACTCAAGGCCACCTTCCGTGCTGGGGACGAGCTGCTGCGTCAGGGCATGTCGGTGCGGGTCATCACGCTTCCGCCGGGCGAGGATCCGGACACGTTCGTGAAATCCGAAGGCAGCGTGGGGCTCGAAGGGCAGATCTCGGCATCGATCGATGTGTTCGACCGCAAGATCCAGATCCTCGAGCGGGCGGGCTGGTTCGGCGAGCTTCAGAAAAAACGTCGTGCACTCGACCGGCTTCTTCCGACGATCAGGGCTACGTCGGATGAGCTGATGCGGGATCTCTATGTCGTTCGCGCAAGCGAGGTCACCGGCGTCGACCGGGAGGTCCTTCAGCGCGAGCTCGGAGCGAGGCCCGCTGCGCCGGAACCGGCGCATCCGCGGCCTGATCATCCCCCGCGGCCCGCAATTCGCGGACGTGTGGGCGACCGGCGGAAGAAGTTGTCGCACGCGGGATCATCAGCGGAAGAAGCCTTGATCAAGGTGATGCTCCAGGAGCCTGCGCAGGTGGAGCTGATTGCGGAGCGCATCGGCCCCGAAGCGTTTCACGATGCCGATTATCGCGCGATTTTTTCTGGCCTCCTCGGAGTTGGCGACTCGGGAACATTGCTCGACCTGGCAGCCGTTCTCGAGGAAGGTCCGTTGTCCGTCGCGCAGGAATTGATCGAGAGTGGCGAAGTGTTGCCGAACGTTCAGCAGACAATCGACGACTCGCTCGTGAGGCTGATGGTTCGGGATATCGAGAGGCGCATTGCGGAGATCGAGAGACTCCTTCCGCTCGCGTCCGAGAAGGAGCGGTCAGTCCTCGAAGCCGAACACCGGGATCTCGTGATGCAGAAGCGCGCCTCGGGTCGGGGAAAGTTCAGAGTGGGAACGTACACCGTGAAGGGAGACGAATAATGGCTAGTGAAGTCGAAGCATTGCTGGCGCTGCAGGAGGATGACACAAAAATCGCCGAGCTCGAGAATCGTATGCGGTCTCTCGAGCCGAGGATGGCGGCGCTGGACAGGAAACGCGAGGCGGCCGCGGCGGCGGTAAACCGTTCGCGCGCGGCGGTGGAGGCGGAAGAGCGCCGCCAGCGCGAGCTGCAGGGAAAGGTGGCGCAGCACAAACAGCTTCAGGAGCGCAATCTCGCACAGCTCGACGCGGTGAAGCGCCTGAAGGAAGCCACCGCGGCAATGGCGCAGGTCGAATCAGCACGCCGCATCATCGCTGATGATGAAAGCGAGCTCCAGGCGCTCTCGCGCCGGCTCACCGAGCTTCGCTCGACGGTGCAGACGAGCGAGGCCGGACTGGCCGATGTGGAAAGCGAACAGGCGACCGCGCGTGACGAGATCGAGAAAGAGCGCAAGGAAATCGACGCATCACTTGGGGTGGCTCGCGCGGAGCGCGAAGGAAAAACGGGAGCGGTATCACGAACCCTGCTTGGAAAGTATGACCGGATCAGGACTCGAAGGCTCCAGGCCCTCTATCCGCTGCGAGGGGAATCCTGCGGCAACTGCGACACGGCCATTCCGATGCAGCGACGCAACCAGATGGCGGTGAACGGTCCGATCGACGTCTGCGAGGCGTGCGGGGTTCTGCTCTATCGGTCGACTACCGCTTGAGACTGAAGCGCGCGGATTTCAGATTGCGAGTGTGATCGCAACAGCAGCAGTCGTACCTCCAGCAGCCCCGCGGCGCGACGCTCCGCGGTGGATCGTGTCCAGGCCACCTGATCCGGAAGCGGTCGCGAGTCTCGCCGACCGGCTGCAGATCCCTGAAGAAGTCGCGAACCTCCTCATCATCAGAAAGCATTCGGATCCCGACGAGGCCATGCGCTTTCTTCGTCCGCGGCGCGACCAGCTGCACGACGCGCTGCTGATGAAGGGAGCAGAGAAGGCCGTGGACCGGCTAGCTGCCGCCGCCTCGGCGAATGAGACCGTGATGATTCACGGCGATTACGACGTCGACGGAATCTGCTCTACCACAATCCTGACGCGCGTGCTGAGACAGTTCGGGGCGATGCCGGTTCCGTTCATTCCGCGCCGACTCGAGGACGGCTACGATCTCTCCGAAGCAGGAGTGATCGCTGCTCAGGATGCGCATGCTTCGCTCGTCGTCACGTGTGACTGCGGCACGAGTGCGATCGAGCCCGTTGCGAAGCTGTGCCGGCTGGGAATCGATGTCATCGTCACCGATCATCATCTGCCGAGTCAGGCGCTTCCCGAGTGTCTCGCGGTTCTCAATCCGCAGCAGCTGGATTGCGGCTATCCCGACAAGCACCTCGCTGCAGTCGCGGTTGCATTCAAGCTTTCGCTCGCTCTCGCGCGGAAGCTCGGGAAGAACGATGCGTTCATCTGGCGCATGCTCGACCTCGTCGCGCTCGCCACGATCGCTGACGTTGCGAAGCTTCGCGGCGAGAACAGAGTGCTCGTTCGTTACGGGCTTCGCATGCTCGAGGAAACCGAGAATGTCGGGCTTCGGGCGATGATTCGCGCCGCCGGTCTCGAAGGCAAGCCCATTACTGCGGGGCGCGTGGGGTTCATTCTCGGACCGCGCCTGAATGCCGCCGGAAGAATCGGGTCGGCGCTCAAAGGCGTTCGCCTTCTCATGACTGACGATGAGCACGAGGCGAACACGATCGCGCGCGAGCTCGAGGAGCTGAATGCCACGAGACAGGAGATCGATCGCGCCACTCTCGCGGATGCGCGTGACATGGTCGCTGAGCGCGATCCGGCGACGACATACGGAATCGTTCTGGCGAAGGAAGGATGGCATCCCGGTGTGATCGGTATCGTCGCGTCGCGGCTCGTGGAAGAGTTCGGGCGCCCTGCAATTCTCATCGCGCTCGAGGGAGAAACGGGGAAAGGGTCCGGCCGCGGCGTGCCTCGCGGCAACCCGGTCTTCGATCTCCACGCAGCGCTTGGCCGCACCTCCGACCTTCTCATTCGGTATGGCGGGCACAAGGCCGCGGCGGGCATCACAATTCACCGTGACAACGTCGCCGCGTTTGCGAAGCGCTTCAATGAAGTCGCGGCGACGATGCTGCGGCCCGAAGATCTGATTCCCGAGATTCAGATCGATCTCGAAGTCGCCATCGATCGCGTCGATGACCGTCTCGAGAGGCTGCTCAAGCATTTCGAGCCTTTTGGAGTCGGCAATCCGACGCCGGTACTGGTGGCGAAAGGTGTATCGCTCGCGGCGTCGCCGAAACTCGTGGGGCGTGATGGAATGAGGCTTCGGCTGTCCACCGGCAGCGGAGAAATCGAGGCGATCGGATGGGGTCTCGCGCACCGCATCGCAGAATTCGATACGGCAACTCCGGTCGACATCGCGTTTCGTCTCGAGCGCGATGAGTATCGCGGGGTGAGCCGCCTTCAGGCGCGCATCGCCGACATCATTCCCGTCAAGCCGGGCTCGGGCTGAGCATGCGGATCGTCGCGGGCCAGTGGCGGGGCAGAAGAATCGAAGCGCCACCTGGACGCGGCGTCAGACCCACGCTCGACCGCGTCAGGGAAGCGTGGATGAACATCCTGCAGCATGACATACCGGGAAGCTCCGTGCTCGACATGTTTGCCGGCTCCGGGGCTCTCGGACTCGAGGCGCTTTCGCGGGGAGCAGAGCATTGCGCGTTTGTCGAGAACGACTGGCGGGCGCTCCGCATCCTCAGGAAAAACATCGAAGCACTGGGCGCGAGCGACTCCGCGGAGATTCAGCAAGCCGATGCGTTCAGGCTGGCGGAAAATCTCGGAAAGCACACCTATGACATTGCGTTCGCCGACCCGCCATACGCCGGCGGCGCCGCCGCCCGGATGGCCGGCATCTGGCTGGAACAGCCTTTCGCGCGGATACTCTGTGTGGAGCACGACGCGAGAGAACGGCTGGCGGGGTCATCCGACACGCGACGATACGGCTCGAGTGCCATCACCTTCTACCGCAGCGAGGAATAGCTTGGCCACTATCGCGATCTATGCGGGAAGCTTCGACCCGATAACACGCGGTCACGAGGATCTGATTCATCGCAGCTGCGAGTTTGTGGACAAGCTCGTGGTCGCAGTGGCTGACAACAGCTCCAAGAAACCGCTCTTCTCGCCGGATGAGAGAGTGGACCTGATTCGCCGCGCTGTCGGCAATGACGAGCAGGTCGAGGTCCACCAGTTCAAGGGACTTCTGGTCAATTTTGCGCGCGAGGTCGGGGCCTCGCTCATCATCAGAGGGCTCCGCGCAGTGAGCGACTTCGAGTACGAGTTCCAGATGGCGCTCATGAACCGCAACCTTTCGCCGGGACTCGAGACGGTCTTCATGGTTCCGTCAGTCGAGACCACCTATATCAGCTCGAGCATCATTCGCGAGATTGCACAGTACGGGGGAGAGCTCGATGGGCTCGTTCACCCCGCAGTGGCGGAGGCGCTCAAGGCGAAGTTCAGAGCGCGATGAGCTCCTTCATCGAAAGCGTTCGCGCCCGGGCAACGGAGCTCGAGTGCTCGATCGTTTTCCCCGAAGCTCATGACGAGCGGATCATCGAAGCGGCGCGGCTGCTCAGCAGGAGCGGCATCGTGCGCCCGGTGCTGCTGCTTGACCGCGCGCGTCCGGAATGTCACAAGCCTGCGCGTGACACGGGAGCCCACATCGTCGAGTGCGATGAGCAGTCGCCGCTGGAGCTGGCTGACCGCCTCGTGGCGTCGGGCGATTTTGACGGATGCGTTGCCGGCGCTACGTATACCACCGCCGAAGTGCTCCGCGCAGCGCTTCGCATCATCGGTGTCGCTCCGGGCCTCAGAACAGTCTCCAGCTCGTTCTACATGGTAGCCAGTCGCGACTGGGAAGCAGCGTCGCAGGTGCTGACCTTCACCGACTGCGCCGTCGTTCCGTATCCGACGTCATCGCAGCTTTCGGATATCGCGATTGCGGCAGCGGCCGACCGCCGCAGGATCGTTGGCGACGAGCCCCGGGTCGCATTCCTCTCATTCAGCACGGCGGGCAGCGGATCAGGCCCAAGCGTAGACCTCGTTCGCGATGCCGTGACCCTGGCACGGTCCCGTGAACCGGGACTCGTGGTGGACGGAGAATTGCAAGGTGACGCCGCGCTGGTGCGATCTGTCGCGGCGAGGAAGGCAAGGGACTCGACGGTCCAGGGTGACGCAAACGTGCTCGTGTTTCCATCTCTCGATGCGGGCAACATCGCGTACAAGCTGGTTCAGCGCCTCGCGGGTGCGAGCGCAATCGGACCAGTGCTCCAGGGACTTGCGAGGCCCGCTGCCGATCTCTCGCGCGGCACAACGCCGGAAGACATTATTAACGTCGCCGCGATCACGGCGCTTCAATCGGCGCCGGGGCGGTTCTGAACACATTCGGAGACAAGCATGAGTTTCGCAATTAGCAAGCAGGGGGAGGTCGTCGTAGTGGATGTCGAAGGCCAGTTGATCGTCGGCAACCGCCAGGAGCTGAAGCAGAAAGTCCTGGACGAGCTGGAGAAGGGCGAGAAGAAGTTCCTCATCGATTTCAGCCAGACGGGATACATCGACAGCTCCGGACTGGGCGTCCTCGTCTCTCTGTCGAAGAAGATCCGCGAACAGGGAGGAGAGCTCAGGCTCGCCAACCTGAACGATGATCTGCAGACCCTCTTCGAGCTGACGAAGCTCGATACACTCTTTCAGATCTCCGACACGCGGGAGCGCGCGCTCGAGAGCTTCTGATGGCCAAATCACACGTCGCTCTCGATGTTGAGATCCCGAGCGACGTTCGTTACATCGACGATGTAATCGAGCTCGCGACGCGCAAGTGTCGCGAGCTTCATTTGCCACCCCACAAGTGCTCGCTCAACGTCAGGGTGGCGCTCGCCGAGGCGATCTCGAACGCAATCCTTCGCGGCAACGGCGAATCGAAGGACAAGCACGTTCGAATCCGGGCGGTGGTCAGCGATGACTCCGTCGTCTTCGATGTGGTGGACGAAGGACCGGGATTCGATCTCGCCGAAGAGCGCCCCGACCCCACTGCTCCCGAACACCTCGAGCAGGAGGACGGCCGCGGTCTC
>DASWQD010000220.1:0-5417 GCA_036398255.1 Gemmatimonadaceae bacterium
GGCGTCGAGATCAAATACGCCATCCACCCGGTGGCTGGCCGCATGCCGGGCCACATGAACGTTCTCCTTGCCGAAGCGAACGTTCCGTATGACCAGCTTCTCGAGATGGAGCAGGTCAACGGCGAGTTCGCGCAGACCGACGTCGTGCTCGTGGTCGGCGCCAACGATGTCGTGAATCCTGCGGCGCGTGACGATCCGTCGAGTCCCATCTACGGCATGCCGATCCTCGACGTCGACAAGGCTCGCAACATCATCGTGCTCAAGCGCAGCATGGGACACGGATTCGCCGGAATCGAGAACGCCCTCTTTCACGACGACAAGACGCGCATGCTGTTCGGCGATGCGCGTAAATCGCTCACTCAGGTCGCCGAGTCCCTCAAGACCGCCTGATTTTTCTGGTGACTGGCGCGAGCTCGTCCGGATTCGTCCGGCTCGTCCACGGCTTCAACCTCCACGCCGGCGCATTTCCGCGTCCATCTTCATCCATCACAGGCGCATGTCCTCGAACGGCTCCATGTGAACGAGCACGCCCGCCACGGTTGGCACACTCGCCCTGATCGCGCTCTTCACTGCCCCGCTCACCTCGTGCGCGTCGTGAAGCGACATTCCGGGATCAGCCTGTACGTGAATGTCGACGTAGTAGACGAGCCCCGCCTTTCTCGCTGACAATTTCTCGACGGCGAGCACTGAAGGGACTCGAACTGCCGCCTGCCTTACCGCGTCGATGATCTCGGTCCCCGGCATTCTGTCCATCAGATCATGCAGTGCCGGACGGATGAGAAGCACGCCGTTGTAGAGAATCACGGCTGCTGCAAACAGCGCAGCCCAGTCATCGGCTTGCTCCCAGCCTGGTCCTCCCCAGAGCGCAATGGAAATCCCGATGAATGCAGCCGCTGATGTGATCGCATCGCTCAAGTGATGCCAGGCATCGGCCTTCCCTGCCGTGCTGCCGGCCGCTTCTCCAATCGACAGCGTTCGCCGGAACAGCACGAACTTGATGAAGAGAACTGCGACAAGGACCAGCAAGGTCCACGGAGCGGGAGTCTGATGTGGTGTGCGGATCTCCCTGATCGCCTCGAAGCCGATTCCGAGCGCTGCCGCGACGAGCATGATCGCGACGACAGCGGCGGCCACCGATTCAGCCTTGCCGTATCCGAACGGATAGTCCTCGTCGGGATCGCGCGTGGCAACGCGAAGCGCGCCCCACACGACGAGCGAGGCAAAGATGTCCGCCGTCGACTCGACAGCATCGGCAACGAGAGCGTACGTGTTGCCCGCAATTCCGGCGACGAGCTTCACGAGCGCGAGGAGCGCGTTGACCAGCATCCCGAGCTGGGCAGAGCGTATCACCTGCCTTCCCTGCTGAGTCACGAAGCTCCGTTGGCGAAGACCGCACGGAAATTATCACACCGCCCCGGCGACGCACACGCCACTATCGTTGCCTGTCGCCCTGCATAGATTCCCTGCGTTCCGCGCCACAGGTCCGACTGTGGTCTTTATCGCCGCATTTAATCAAGTTGATGACCGAGCCGGCCAAACCCTTTCCATCGCGTGTAACTCCGCTCGACAAGGCCGCACTGCACGATCTTCCCGAGGTGTCGCGCCGGCATCCGCTACTTTCCTACGGAATTGCACTCGGCGCGACTCTGACGGCGTTCGCCCTCACGCTGTTATTCGAGCCATTCCTGCGGCAGACCATTTTCCTGCTGTTCTGGCCCGCGGTGATCATCACCGCATGGCTCGCCGGATTTGGCCCAGCGCTTGTCGCATCCGCCGCCGCAGTCGCTCTCGTGGATTACTTCATAGTCGAGCCGGTGGGAGTGTTGCAGGCAACACCGCAGGAATTCGCCACATTCATCGCGTTTCTGCTGATGGCCGGGTTGACGAGCTGGGGCGTGTCCCTCGTAGACCGCGCGCGGGCCTCCGCCGCCGACGCAGCGAGAGAGAATGCATCGCTCGCCCGCCAGCTCGACCAGCAGAGCACTGAGCTCACCCTGCAGCTCGAGGAATCACAGGCCATGCAGGAAGAGCTCGAGATCTCCGCCGAGGAGCTCGCCGAGAGATCAGCCGAGGCGGAAGCAGCGGACACATTTTCGCGCGGGATTCTCGAGAGCATCTCCGATCCGTTTGTCGTGCAGGATTCCGAGTGGCGCTTTCGCTACGTGAATTCCGCGGCCCTCGATTTCCTTGCATCGGCCGATCACGACAGTCTCGACAAGCTGATCGGCAAAGTAGTGTGGGACGAATTCCCGGAGATAAAAGGGAGCAGTATGGAGACCGAGATGCGGCGCGCGGCCGGGACGCGGACGCCCGTCACCTTCGAGTCGTTCAATCCGGCTCGAGGCACATGGGCTGAGCTGTACTGCTACCCGCTTCCTGACGGCGGTCTCGCGACCCAGTGGAAGGACATCACACTGCGCAAGCGGGCGGAGGAGGCAGAATCCTACCTGACGCAGGCGTCGAATCTTCTCGCTTCTTCATTCGATTATGAATCGACGCTGCAGGAGATCGCGAAGCTCATCGTCCCGCATTTTGCGGACTGGTGCGGAGTCAACATCCTCGATGAAGGAGGGGAGCCGCGCCAGCTGGCGGTCGCACATGTGGATCCCGAGAAAGTGAAGTGGGCGATCGAGCTGAACCGGCGATACCCTCCCGACATGAACGCATCGACGGGAATCGGAGAGGTGATTCGGAGCGGGAAGCCGGAACTGTATCCGGAGATTCCTCCTGAGCTTCTCGAGGCCGGCGCGGTCGACGCCGAACACCTGAAAATCATGCGTGAGCTCGGGCTGCGATCGGCGATGGTTGTCCCTCTCGCGACACCGCAGCGCGTCTTCGGTGCGATATCGGTAATCGCAGCCGAGTCAGGACGGCGGTATTCCGAGGCGGATCTCGCATTCATGACGGAGCTCGCTCGGCGCGCGGCGCTTGCGATCGAGAACTCGCGGCTTCACAAGGCCGAGCAGGACGCGAGACTTGCCGCTGAAGCGGCAAACGAAGCGAAGACGCAGTTTCTCGCCGTGATGAGTCACGAGCTGCGCACACCTCTCAACGCGATCGGAGGATATGCCGAGCTGCTGCTGATGGGAATTCGCGGAATGTTGACGGAAGATCAGCGGGCTGATCTGGAGCGCATTCAGCGCAGCCAGCGAAACCTGCTGTCGCTGATCAACGACATTCTCAATTACGCGAAGCTCGAGGCAGGCGCGGTGGAGTTCGACATGGGACCGGTCGCGCTGCATCCACTCCTCAACGACATCGAAGCACTCATCACACCGCAGCTCCGGTCGCGGAATCTCGTTTACGATTACACGGGATGCGACGGTTCGCTCACCGCATGGGGCGACGTCGAGAAGATCCGCCAGGTCCTCCTGAATCTGCTCTCCAACGCAATCAAGTTCACGGAGCCCGGCGGCACGATTGCGATCACCTGCGTCGAAGACGGTGAGACTGTGTGCATCATCGTGCGCGACACAGGCCTTGGAATACCTGCAGACCGTCTATCGAGCGTGTTCGAGCCGTTCGTGCAGCTGGAACGAAGGCTCACGAGCAATCACGAGGGAACGGGCCTGGGGCTCGCGATCAGCCGCGACCTTGCGCGAGGGATGGGCGGAGAGCTCACCGCGCGCAGCACGCTTGGCAAGGGATCGGAATTCGAGCTGAGGCTGAAGAAAGTGGCGTCACAAAGCGAGGCGGGCACCACAGCCTGAAGCCGGTGCGCTGCCGTTCGCTACTTCGTCCAGACCACGATGCTTCCGCACCCTCGCAAGCCTGGATGAAATTCCGGGGGGGCGGTTCCCTCGGAATAGATCTCGATGGCCTGCACTTTATGCGGTGGAATCCAGTCGTCGATGTCCTCTGCCGTCATGAAGCTCATCTCGTGCCCGTCGATGAAAACTGCGGGCTCACACCATCCGTCGGTGCCGAGAGCGCCGCGCATCAGGATTTTCGCCTGGGGTCCATCGCGCCGGATGCCGGGCAGCCTGGTGAAGAAATCAGAGGTTTGAATCACGGGAAACCTCTTCATGTCCTCCTCGGTGACAAATCGGCCCATGCCGGAACGCCGGCGCCTTTCGAATCCCGGATCATTCCGAAGACGGCTGGCAACGATTTTCACGGTATCGAGAACGGCCTTCAGCGTCGACAGCTTCACTTCTATCGGCGCTGATGAGCCGACGACGTCAACTCGACGGCGCTCTGGATAGTATCCCAGAGCGCGAACCTCGAGCATCCTCGTTCCTGTAGGCGCCTCGGCGAGCGTCCATTCACCGCGCTCGTTGGTGCGCGTCTGGGGACCGTCGACTACGTGCACGTGTGCGCCCGCGAGCGGCTTGTTACCGGCTGAAGCGACAACGATTCCTCGTAATTGCCCATCGCGACGGGCAACCCCGACATACAGGTCGCGACGCATGAACCTTTCCGCGGGTACCGGCAGCTCGAGCACGCCCGTGCTGTCGACTCCGCGAATCGCAACGAGTGCAATCGTTCCTGAAGCGGGCAGGTTGCAGAGCGCAAACCAGCCGTTGTCGCTCGTCACGGCGCGAACGCGCTGGACATTCTGGGAAACGCCCCGCGTTCCAATCGACAGCTCGAGCCACTCGCCCCACACGTTGACGTCACTGGCAGGCGCTTCTGTTTTCGAATCGCGAACGATGCCGGTGATCATCGCGCTCGAATCGCTCATCGACTGCTTGCAGATCGCCGCCTTGAGGCGCATCGGCGAGGGGATGGCGAGGTCGACTTTAACGGAACGCGCTCCGGTGACCGTCAGTTGTTTGAGCGGCGCTTCGACGCCGAGCGAATCGAGCAGCGCGTGAAAGAACCCGATTGCGTAAGCTCCGTCGGGAACGCCGCTCATCGAGAAGCGGCCGAGCGAGTCTGCTGTTACGCTCTTTTCGAAGCGCGACGGTGAATCAGCGGCGACGAGCTGCACCACTGCCCCGCCGAGCGGTGCTCGAGCGAGACTGTCGAAGACGGCACCGCTGACGGTTGCGCCGACAGCTGAGTTCGGTGTCGGCGACTGAGCGCCGGCGGCGCCGACGAGCAGCAAAATCCCAACAAGAGTCTTCAGAGACATTGACGACGTATTCGATTCTTCTGAACGGTTTGACACATCGACCTGCGCGAGGAGGTTGTCATCTGTTCCAGAACTTCGCAAGCATCTTTTCATCGCACTCGGGGTGCGGTCTGGCCGCGTCGCCAGCCGAGTCCTCTGTTGAATCGTGGATCTTCGTGAGCGGCTTCAGTCAGCGTTTGGGGATATCTACCTCGTACAGCGCGAGCTGACGGGCGGAGGAATGGCGCGAGTCTATCTCGCGCAGGAACCCAGGCTCGGTCGGCCTGTAGTCATCAAGGTCCTCTCGTCCGAGGTGGCCGCCGAAGTCAGCGCTGAACGCTTCACTCGCGAAGTGAAGGTC
>DASWQD010000221.1:0-2314 GCA_036398255.1 Gemmatimonadaceae bacterium
TACATCATCGACGGCGTAATTGTCGACAACAGCTCCGCGCAGCTCGCCGATCTGGGCCTCCGCTCGAACCCGCAGAATCGTCTTGCCGACATCAATCCGGCGGATATCGAACGCGTCGAGATCATTCGCGGCGCCGCAGCAGCCGCGCTTTATGGATCGCGCGCGAACAACGGAGTCGTGCAGATATTCACGCGTCGCGGGACGAGCGGAAAGCCGCGTTACACGTACACCAGCAGGTATTCGTCGAGCGAGCTGCGTGAGCAGCAGCCATTCAACTTCTATCCATTCGACGTGGCCGGCCTGCCGGTCTCCAGGTTCAACTATCAGAACGACATCTTCCAGACGGGAATCGGGACTGAGCAGAACCTGACCGTCGAGGGCGGCAACGACGCGACGAAGTATTTCGTCAGCGGGAATTTTTCAAACGAAGACGGAATTCTCAAATCGACTTCGTCCCGGCGAATGGGCGCGCGCGTAAACCTGCAGCAGCAGCTCTCACAGCGGCTGATCGGCAACGTCACCGCGAACTACGTGCAGACGAACAACGAGATACAGGCGTTCGGGGAGCAGAACGACTACGGAATCATGGGCTCTCTGTTCTTCGCGCCAACCCACATAGACTTCCGCCCGGTGCTTGGAGTTTATCCGCTGCCGCCTTCACTTGGCACCAACCCGCTTCTCGCCATCGAGCGGATGAAGAATCCTCAGGAGATCGACCGCTTCATCGGCTCCGCCAAGCTCACATACAATCCGACGACACAGCTGCTTCTCGATTATACGATCGGCCTCGACAACGTCGGATTCGAGCAGCGGCAATTCCTGCCGAGGAACGCTACGCTGACCGCCGCGCTGGTCAGCGGACGGTCTACGTCGGTGTTCCAGGCCACCCGCGTCATCAATCAGGATGGAATCGTCGGGTACACCTGGAAACCGCTTGGTCCCTTCGAGCTCAGGACAACGGGCGGCTTCAATTTCACTGACCAGAAAGTCAGAACGACGGTTGCGTCCGCCAACAATCTTGCGCCGCTGAGCGACCTGGTAAGCGCGGGGTCGGAGCCATCCGCAACCCAGACCGAGATTCTGCTCAGGACACTCGGATTTTTTGGCCAGCAGGAAGTCGCTTGGAACGACAAGCTCTTTCTCACGGGGGCGGTGCGGTACGACGCATCGTCGACATTCGCACCGTCGGAGCGCTGGCAGGTATTTCCGAAACTGTCAGCTTCTTACGTCGCGATCGCCAATCAGGCAGGACTGCTCAACAGCCTGCGCGTTCGCTCTGCGCTCGGGTGGGCGGGAAGCCAGCCCGGAATTCTGAACGCCTACTCGCAGTACATCACCTACTCGCAGGCCGCGTTTGGCGGGCGACCCGGCCTGGCGAACGATATCAACTTCGGAAATCCAACTCTCAAGAACGAGCGGGCACGTGAGTGGGAAGTTGGCGCCGAAGCCGGTCTCCTGAACGGGCGAGTCGGAGCGGAGTTCACGTACTACGATCGTATCGTGAAGGATCTGCTTTTCTTCCGTCCGCTGCCGACGAGCACTGGATTCTCGCGCCAGTTCTTCCCCATCGGCTCGATGTCGAACAAGGGGATGGAGCTACTGCTTCGCACGACCAACGTCACGTCGAACAAGCTTGACTGGACCACCACAGCGACGTACACGCGCAACAGGAACAAGGTCGAGAGTCTCGACATTCCTGATTTTGCTTCCGCCGGCGGATACCCCAACCGAATTCGGCAGGGCGAGCCCGCGGGTGTGTTCTACGGATCATATGCCGCACGTGATTGCGTCACGGGCGCATTGCTTGTCGATTCGCTCGGCCGCTATCGCCGCAGCAATCAGACAGCGGACATGGGCTCGACGCTCGCCCGGCGCCAGCAGATCAGCAATGGCACCTGCAACGACTCGCTCAACAAGGTAATAGGCGATCCGAATCCCAAATGGATGGGCTCGCTGCTCAACGAATTCACCATCGCAAGAAAGGTTCGTGTCCGCGCGCTCCTCGATGGAGTCTTCGGAAATGACGTGATGAATCTTTCAACGCGCGCCCAAAACGCCGGTATCGCGAGCAACTCCAAATCGTACGAGCGCGAGCTGCTGCCGTACGGGGATCCGAGAAAGCTTCCGCCAACGTGGAACTCGCGTACCCAGGGAATCTTCGAGTACTGGATCGAGGACGGCAGCTTCGTGAAGCTGCGCGAGCTGTCCGCGAGCTACACGCTCGACTGGGCTCCGCTGACACGCATCGCGCGAGACGGGATCGAGCTCACCCTGTCAGGCCGCAACCTCGCCGTCTGGACCGACTACAGCGGCT
>DASWQD010000222.1:0-4325 GCA_036398255.1 Gemmatimonadaceae bacterium
TCCGGACGCCTTTCGGACTCCCGCGCATCTTGTCCACGATCCAGTCGAGTGGAGTCGTGCGTGCCGGAGGCGCGGGCGATTCCTCCTCGGGGTACAGATGCTTGAGCACCTGCATGACGCCGATGTCGCCCTGGCCGATCGATGCGATGAGATGATTTGCGTCATTCAGCTTCATGGCTTCCGCCGCCGCCTGGAGCTGGTCGTCATCGGGCTTGGGGAGCCGGCGCCGCTTCACTTCGCGGAGCAGAATCTCCTTTCCAAGCTTCGCCGAAGTGTTCGACTGCTCCATGCGGAGCTTCTGGCGAATCTTGTGACGCGCCCTGCCCGTCCGCACGTGCTGGAGCCAGTCGCGACTCGGCTTGGCAGTCGGCGACGTGACGATCTCGACAGTGTCCGAATTCTTGAGCTCCCGCGCGAGCGTCGCCTGGCGGCCGTTGATTCGTGCGCCGACTGCGTGCAGGCCGACTTCGGTATGCACCGCGAATGCGAAGTCGATCGGCGTCGCTCCTTTCGGAAGCTGGATCACGTCTCCCGTCGGCGTGAACACGAAGATCTCGTCCTGATACAAATCGAGCTTGAGGAACTCGAGGAACTCATCCGGGGTCTTGGCATCGAGCTGCAGCTCGAGCACCTGCCGGAACCACTGGAGTGCGCGGTCCAGCTCATCGGCATTCTTCGCGTTCTCCTTGAAGCGCCAGTGCGCCGCGATTCCGTACTCCGCAGTGCGGTGCATCTCCCGCGTGCGGATCTGGATCTCGAACAGCTGCTTGCCGGGGCCGAAGATCGTCGTGTGCAGCGACTGGTATCCGTTCGACTTCGGCTGGCCGACGTAATCCTTGATGCGCTCCTGGAGCGGAGTGTACCGCTCGTGAATCACTCCGAGAGCGTGGTAGCAGTCGGGGACGGAGTCGACGAGCACACGGATGGCCATGAGGTCGTAGATCTCCTCGTACGGCTTGTCCCACTTCGTCATCTTCTTGTAGATCGACCACAGATGCTTGGGCCTGCCAGTGACCTCGACGTTCGGAATGCCCGCGTTGTTCAGCAGCTCCTGAAGCGGCTCGCGAAGTCCGCCGATTGTCGCCTCTCTCTCGCCGCGCCGCTTCGACACCAGCTTCGCGAGCGATTTATACTCACTGGGTTCGAGATGCTTGAATGCGAGGTCCTCGAGCTCCCATCGCATGCGCGCCATTCCGAAGCGGTGCGCCAGCGGCGCGTAGAGATCGCGAGTCTCCTGCGCAATTCGCTTTCTCTTCTCCGCCGGCAGGTAATCCAGCGTGCGCATGTTGTGAAGCCGGTCGGCGAGCTTGATGATGATGACTCGCGCATCCTTCGCGATCGAGAGGAGAAGCTTGCGGTAGTTCTCGACCTGGCGGTCCTGCGACGAATTGATCGGGAGATGTCCGATCTTCGTGAGACCGTCCACGATCTGCGCGATCTCGGGTCCGAAGTGCGAATCGACTTCGGCGACGGAGACGTTCGTGTCTTCGACGATGTCGTGGATCAGCCCGCTCGCGACAGTCACCGTGTCGAGCTGAAGCTCGGCGAGAATCTTGGCGACTTCGACGCAGTGCGACACGAAGTTTTCGCCTGACAGACGCTTCTGTCCCAGGTGCGCGGTCTCGCTGAAGCGATAAGCGCGCATGAGCAGCTCGTGATCGAGCCGCTCGGGCAAGGGTTGCCCACTGTCGTTCCAGCCGGGGATGACGGCGTGGGACTCGATCGCGGTCATATCCTATTATAACGACGAGCGATGGGAGAGGGATACGTGAGGACTGAACTACGCAACAAAGAAAGGCCAAGACTGCAGTTCTCAGTCACTGATGATCCGTGACTGAGAACTCCAATCTTGGCCTATCTTTGTTGCGTAGTCAGAGCAGTCCGGCCTCTGCAAATGAGAGGTACCGCCCTCGCCCGATGATGATGTGGTCCTGCACCGGAATGTCGAGAACGCGGCCCGCGGCAACGAGCTGCTCGGTCGTCACGCGATCATCCGGCGATGGGGTCGGGTCACCCGATGGATGGTTGTGGACCAGAATGATCGCCGCGGCATTCTCGGCGATCGCTTCGCGGAATACCTCGCGAGGATGCACGAGCGATGAGTTGAGGAGACCGCGCGTCACTGTTACATCGCGCTCGAGACGGTGCTGCGAATCGAGGATCGCCACGTGAAATTCCTCGACAGGCAGGTCCTGAAGTCGCTGTCCGAAGATCTCATGCACATCGCGCGGGCCGCGCACAGGAATTCCATCCTCGCGATCCTCGGCAGCCATGCGCCTCCCCAGCTCCAGCGCAGCGTGGATGGCGACCGCTCGCGCAGTCCCCACTCCGGCAAGTGCAGTAAGCGCGGCAACCGGCTGCGATGAAAGTCGTCGCAGCGAGCCATGCGCACTCGCGAGAATTTCATGGCCGATCCGTGCCGCGGAATGACCTTCCGATCCGGATCCAAGAAGTATTGCGAGGAGCTCGGAGGAGCTCAGCGCGCGAGCGCCGTGCGACTTCAGGCGTTCGCGGGGACGCTCAGCCGACGGGAGCTCGCGAGTTGCTGGACACATTGAAACCGCAGTCTATCGCACTCTCGACCTGGGTCGGCATCATCGCGTTACGTGCAGCATCGCGAAAACGCTCGAAAAACGAGACGAGAGCTCGCAGATGACAGATCCCAGACTCCAGATACGATCTCGAATCCGAAAACTCAGATCTGTGAACTCTAGTCTTGCAGTTTTCTATACCGTGGCCCCATGGCATTTCTTGAACTTCTTGCCAGACCCGCACGGACACGGATCATTGCGGCCGACGTTCTCCCAGTTGGCTGGCATCGCATTCGCGGCGGCATTCAACGACCGGACACGGCCTGCCCCGGTGACTATGGGCTCGGCGCGGGCGACCGGCTTGCGGCTCGGCGGCTCCGATGGGCCGATGTCCACGACCTCCTCTGCTTCGCCGTCGCCGTTCACCTCTTCGTCAGGAATGATGTCCTCGAGCACTCCAAGCGCGTTGTAGCGCTTCGTCGGCCCGCTCCGCGAGCGGTCATTCCCGTTGCCGAACACCGGCGGCGCTTCGAACTGCACCTGCGCGCGGAGGAATCGCTCCGTGAACGTGTGATTGATGTCGTGCATCAGGTCCTCGAACATCGAGAAAGCTTCCTGCTTGTACTCGATGAGCGGGTCCTTCTGCCCCCATGACCGATAGTGAATGGCGTTGCGCAGCTGATCCAGATCGTAGAGATGATCCTTCCACTTCTCGTCCAGGACATTCAGCATCACGAGTGAAAGGAGCTGGCCTCCGAAATCACCAAGGCTCTTCAGCTTGTCCTCGAAAGCCTTTGTCGCCGAGGCGACGGCTGCTTCCTGAGCGGCAGCGAGCGAGGTGGGCGCCTCGACATCGTCCTCGAACTCGGGAACGCTGAGGAGGTAATGCATGAGGAGATCCTGTCTCACGAGACCGATATCCCATTCCTCTTCGCTGTCGAAGCTCGCCAGCATGTTCTCGACGCGGCGGGAAACTCCCTTCTCGAGCATCTGCGCCGCCTCGCCCTTGAGCTCTTCTCCTCCATCGAGCGCGAACGAGCGCAGCGAGTAGATCACCTCGCGCTGCTGGTTCATCACGTCGTCGTACTCGAGAAGACGCTTGCGGGACTGGAAGTTCTGGAGCTCCACCCTTTTCTGAGCCTGCTCGATCGACCGCGTAATGAGCGGATGCGTGAGCATCTCGCCTTCTTCCGCGCCCATGCGATCCATCAGCTTCGCAATGCGGTCGCTGCCGAAGAGGCGCATGAGGTCGTCCTCGAGCGACAGGAAGAACTGCGAGGATCCGGGATCCCCCTGGCGTCCTGCACGGCCGCGCAGCTGGCGGTCGATGCGTCTCGACTCGTGCCTTTCCGAACCGATGATGTGAAGTCCGCCGCACTCAGTGACTTCCTGCGGCTTGTTCTCCGCATCCTTCACGACAGACGGCTTCGAGACGGTCACACCCTGGCCGAGTTTGATGTCCGTTCCGCGGCCGGCCATGTTCGTCGCGATCGTCACCGCACCGGGCTGACCGGCGTTCGCGACGATCTCGGCTTCACGCTGGTGGTATTTCGCGTTGAGGACATTGTGCGTGATCCCGGCGCGCTTGAACATGCGCGACAACGTCTCCGACACGTCCACGCTCACGCTTCCGACGAGAACGGGATATCCGAGATTGTGCAGCCGCTGCGTCTCTTCGAGGATCGCGTTGTACTTCTCGCGCCTGGTCTTGTAGACGAGATCGTGGCGGTCGTCACGGATCACGTCGCGGTTGGTCGGAATCACCGACACGCCCAGCTTGTAGATCTCGTGAAA
>DASWQD010000223.1:0-2232 GCA_036398255.1 Gemmatimonadaceae bacterium
TGTCGTGACGTCGATCGTTTTCTCGGTGATGCTGATAACGTTGACCGAGGAAGGCCTTCCGCCTCTCGAGCGGCTCGAGACAGTTCCCGCGGTCGAGATCACCGTTCCCTTCTTCGTATGCTCGATGTAGTGCACGGATTCCTGGTGATCGTGCCCGCAAAGAACCAGATCCACTCCCATCTGCGCGAATCGGCCGAGGATTCGTTTTGTCCCTTTCAGTCCGTGGCGCTGTGACAGCTCGCCTTTCACCGGGTTGTGATGCATCACGATTACGCGCGCGTCAGTCTCCGGGGCCCCGTTGAACGCTTCTTCGGCGACGTCGAACTGCTCTTCGTTGATGTGCCCGATTATGGAGATGTCGCGGATATTCCACGTGAGAGTGCGAATCGTCACCCCCTGCGACGTGTTGATTCCAACGAACGTGGCACCGGGAACACGCAGCACCGGCTCCAGGTCGCTCGAGATGAAATCCATGTAATTGCGATAGATCGCGTCGCGGTCGCCGATTCCGAGCGGCGCCTTCCACCACATCACGTCGTGGTTCCCGGGGACGGTGATCGTCCTGCTGACTTTCTGCGCTTCGCGCAGGAACACGTGCGCCCGCTGAAATTCGCCGGCACGCGAGCGTTGCGAGAGATCGCCGGAAATTGCGACGACGTCGAACTTCTCTCGCTGAATCGCTTCTTCGATGGCGTCGATCTGCGCCGGCACTGCCGGCCTGCCGAAGTGCAGATCGGAGACGTGAAAGACTGTCGTCACAGTGAGCGCGCTATTGTGCCACCACCATGTCGGCGAACTTCGCAGCGATGTCGCGCGAAAGCTGCCGGAACCCGTAGGGGCTGAGAGCGTCAGACACCACCTGCGGATCGCGGCTCGTCGTCGCGATCACATCTTCCGACCAGGTTACCCGAGCGGTGCGCGAATCGATGAGAAGAAGACGCACCGAGCCTTTGCGCTCCCCTCCCCGCGTATCGACATTCACCTCGAGGGGCAGCACCACGTATCGCGCGTTGGTGAGCGCGACGATACCCCGGATCTCGGACGCAAGCGGCTCAGGCAGCGGAGTGTCGCCCGGCTTCACCCGGCGGATTCCCTGGGCGGCGAGCTCGCGCGGATTCCCGGTGATGCCTCCGTTTCTCAGAGAGGCTTCGGCGATCTCGCGGCCGAAAGTCCAGTTGCTCTTCACGCCCCGCTTTCTGAACGCGTCGGTGATCTCCTCATCCAGAATCGGGAGAAGCGATGCCCCGGCCGGCACAATGTCCCATCCGCCTCCGGCGTTGGTCACCGACAGGAATTGGGCCGGAAGTACAAGCATCTGACGGCCTATCATCCCCGCCAGCGGCGTCGCCGACGGAGGGGGGTCCTGCTCAAGCTTCGCCGGCGAAGACGAAGCACAACCATATAGTAGCGCGGCGCACGCGGCGGCCGCCAAGGAGTTACGAAGCATCGGTCTCACGCAGGCCAGGTCAGATTGCGGGAAACATAACCGATACGCAATTTCACCGTCCACCTTCAAAACGAGCTGATGAGCAGGATTGCCTCGAGATTGCTGCTGCTCCTGATTGCGCTGCTCGGTGCCGCGAGCTTCGCATGGCTCGGGGTGAAGCGCGGCGAGCCGGTCAACGCGGCATGGCTTCTGACCGCCGCGGTCTGCACCTACTACGTCGCCTACCGCGTCTACAGCCGGATCATCGCGGCGAAGATTTTCGAGCTCGACAACAACCGGGCAACACCTGCTGTCCGTCTGAATGACGGCCGTGATTACACCCCGACCAACCGCTGGATCGTCTTCGGCCATCACTTCGCAGCTATCGCCGGCCCTGGCCCGCTCGTCGGCCCAACATTGGCCGCGCAATTCGGATTCCTCCCCGGCGCGTTGTGGATCATCGTCGGCGTCGCAGTAGGAGGCGCCGTTCAGGATTTCGTCATCCTCTGCGCCTCGATGCGGCGCAACGGAAAATCGCTCGGGCAGATGGCGAAGGACGAGATCGGCCCGATCGCCGGCTACACCGCGCTCGTCGCGGTGCTCGGGATCATGATCGTCCTGATATCCGTCCTCGCCCTCGTCGTGGTCAACGCGCTAAAGGCGAGCCCATGGGGTGTCGTGACGATCGGGCTCACCATTCCGATCGCGCTCTTCATGGGCGGATACATGAGATGGGTGAGGCCGCATCGCGTCCTTGAAGCGAGCGCCATCGGCATAGTCCTCCTGATTCTCGCGCTGTATGCGGG
>DASWQD010000224.1:0-4237 GCA_036398255.1 Gemmatimonadaceae bacterium
GGAGCGAACGGTTCTCATCACAACGACGAATGGAACGCGAGCGCTCATGGCGCTTCAGGGAGCGCGCGACATCGTCATCGCTTCGTACGCGAATCTCTCCGTGGTGTCGGTGATGCTCAGAGCCGCCGCCCGCGCCAACGACATTTCGATTGTCTGCGCGGGCACAGAGGGACATTTTAGTCTCGAGGATGCGGCATGTGCCGGCCGGTACGTACGCTCCATCACGCAGCCCGGGTCATCGTTGACGCTCAACGACGCCGCGCGGGCATGCGCGCTCATAGACGGGAAGTATGGCGACAACATCGCGGAAATCTTCAGGGACTCGTGGCACGGACAGGCGCTCGCGGAAGCAGGATTCGGAGACGACCTCGTCGCCTGCGCTGCAGTGGATTCGCACCCTGTTGTCCCCATCTACCAGGAACGACAGATCACCCGCGTCGGACCTCACCGGGAGCGATAGCCGCTACAACCGGAGCTCGGCGCTTCGTCGCGAGCTTCTGGGAATCGTCCTGATTCTGTTCGCGGTGTTTCTCGCGGGTGCACTCGCTATGCAGGGGATTGCGATGCTGCGCGGCGGCGACATCACCCGGTCGTTCGGATGGGCAGGACGGCTTCTCGCATACCCGATGGCGCGGCTCCTTGGGTGGCCCGCCGCAGCGTTAATCCCGGTGGCACTCGCAGCGCATGCGCTCAGGCTTTTCGGGCGACTCGCCGAGCGAACCGATCGCTCGTGGATGGTCTTTCTGCTCGGCCTCGTAGTTCTGCTCCCCGTTGCCATCGGCCTGGGGCAGGGCGGGCTTCGGGAGGCGACGAACCTTTCCGGACTGTGGGGATCGCTCGCGGCGTTCTATCTGCTTCAGTTCGCGGGCGGAGCGGGGGCATGGATCATTGTAGTCCTGTCTCTGTCGGCCTTGATGGCGGCGACTCTTTCGTGGAATCCGGTGCGAGCCCTGGTCGCGCCTGCACCAAAAGCGAGTTTAACCGCCGAGGACGCCGAGGTCGCCGAGGTTGTTCAAAGACCTGCGCGTCGAAAGAAGCCGGAGCTGCTCGCGAATGAGCCGACTCCTGAAGAGATGCCGGCGCTCGACGTCGGCCTGATGAATGGTGCGGAGCCGGTCGACGAGGCCCCGCCCCGGGGAGAGAAGAAAAAGAAGAAATCAAAGGCCGACATCGCATCGGAGCACGACGAGAGAATTGCCGCAGCAATCGATTCAACCGCATTCGTCGCGCTCGGAGTCGATGAAGACCTGCCGTCACCCGAGCTGCTCACTCCCGCGCCGCCACGCAATGTCGATCACGGAAACCGCGAGCTCGACGCGATGGGCATGAAGCTCATGGATGCGTTGCGAACGTTCCGCGTCGAAGGCGAGCTCGTCGGCCGAACGACCGGGCCGGTGGTGACTCAGTTCGAGATCGAGCCCGCGCCGGGCGTGAAGGTGCGGCAGTTCGCGACGCTCGCGAACGACCTCGCGCTCGCGATGCGCGCGCCGAGCATCCGAATCGTCGCGCCGATTCCGGGAAAGGGTGCGGTTGGAGTCGAGGTGCCGAATCCGAAGTCGGAGATGGTCGCATTTCGCGAGATGCTCGAATCGCGCGAATACCGTGACATTCGGGCTGCGTTGCCGATCGCCCTGGGAAAGGACCTCGAGGGCAGGCCCGTGATCGCCGATCTCGCGAAGATGCCGCACCTGCTGATCGCGGGCGCGACCGGCTCGGGCAAGTCAGTCTGCGTCAACACCCTCATCACCAGTCTCATCTATCGTCATACGCCGAAGACACTGCGGTTCCTGATGGTGGACCCGAAGATGGTCGAGCTGTCGGTGTACAACGTTCTTCCGCACTTGCGACACAAGGTCGTCACCGACAACCGTGATGCGGCGTCGGTTCTCAAGTGGGCAGTGCTCGAGATGCAGGAGCGCTACGAGCTCCTCGCCGCGAACGGCGCGCGCAACATCCAGGATTTCAATCGCAAGCTTCAGGACGGAGCGAAGCTCAAGGTTCCGAAGCGGCCCGACGTCGCATTCGAGAATCTCGAGTATCAGGGCGGCATTCTTCCATACATCGTGCTCATCATCGACGAGCTCGCGGATCTGATGATGACGGTACAGGCGGAAGTCGAGACGCCGCTTGCGATGCTCGCGCAGAAGGCGCGCGCGATCGGCATTCACATCATACTCGCGACTCAGCGTCCGAGCGTGAACGTGCTGACCGGCCTCATCAAGGCGAATTTCGCGAGCCGGATTGCGTTCCGCGTCGCGTCGCAGATCGACAGTCGCACGATTCTCGACACGATGGGGGCGGAAGCGCTGCTTGGAAACGGCGACATGCTTTTCGTACCGCCCGGGAAGTCGGAGCCGGCGCGGCTTCAGGGTGCGTTCATCTCGAGCGACGATACCGAGCGGCTCACGAACTGGTACACTGACAAGAAGAATGCGCGGCGCGCAGCGGCAGAAGCGCAGGGCTTCTTCCTCGAGGAGACGATCGAGGCGGACATCCTCGAGACAATCAGAAAGAAGGAGGCGGAAGAGCTCGGTCAGGGTGGAGATTCAGAGGATGGCGAGGCCGGCGACCGCGACAAGCTGTTCCGCGAAGCTGCGGAAGTCGTGATCCAGCATCAGCAGGGCTCGACATCGCTGCTTCAGCGGCGCTTGAAAGTTGGATACGGCCGAGCTGCCCGGATCATCGATCAGCTCCAGTCTGCAGGTGTGCTCGGTCCGCCTGATGGATCCCGCCCGCGCGATGTTCTCGCGGGGCTGGATGATCTCGATCGGATTTGTGGTCCGCGAGTCTGATTCCTGTCCTAGCTGGATCAGAAAAATCTCAACACGGAGCCACGGAGTACACGGAGGATTCACGGAGGTTTTTAGTTGTTAATGCGGGAAGGGCGTAGTTCCGTTGTTTAACAAGAAGCAACTCCGTGCAACCTCCGTGTGCTCCGTGCCTCCGTGTTGAGATTTTCGATCTTTCTGTCTTGCAACGATTTGATTACGCGAACAGGAAATTGAATCCGCTCATCTGAAACGCTTCCGTAGCTTGTTCAAGCATGTCAGCAGCAAGGCAGGAGCTGGGCAGGAGAGGCGAGCGGATCGCAGAGGAGTGGCTGGTCCGGAAGGGCTGGCGAGTCGTCGAGCGGAGATTCAGAAGCGGTCATCGTGACATCGATCTCGTCGTCGAACGCGTGGGCGCTGAGGGACGCCTCATCGCGTTCGTCGAGGTCAAGGCCCGTGTGTCATCCGGGTACGGAGGTCCTCTTGGCGCCGTTCACTGGCGCAAGCAGCGGGAAATGGCTCGTGCGGCGCGAGATTGGATGTCGCGTCAGGATAGCCGGCAGGGCAATTTCCGCTTCGACGTAGTAGGGATCATTTTCGGTCAGGGTCCCGCTCAGGTCATCCACATCGAAAATGCATTTCAGCTCAGATGAATCTTGAGAAATCTTCCGGACCTTCGTATTTTATTCGGGTCGGGAAAACGCAGTAAATTCTGTGCTCCCAGGCATTCAACGACAAACCAGAGGGCGGAGAGAATGGCGGTATCGGTGATGGGGGAAGACAAAAAGAAAGCGTTGAACCTGGCGATCGCGCAGATCGAGAAGAACTGCGGAAAAGGTTCGATCATGAAGATGGGATCGGAGGCGCGCGTCAGAATCGACGCCATTCCAACCGGTGCGATCAACCTCGACGCGGCGATAGGTGTCGGTGGGATTCCGCGCGGCAGAGTCACGGAGATCTACGGTCCCGAGTCGAGCGGAAAGACCACGCTCTGTCTCCACGTGGTGGCGAATGCGCAGCGGGCCGGCGGAGTCGCCGCGTACATCGACGCCGAGCATGCGCTCGACACCGATTATGCGCAGAAGCTGGGAGTCGATATCGACAGCCTTCTGGTGTCGCAGCCCGACACTGGCGAGCAGGCCATGGAGATCTGTGAGATTCTCGTCCGCTCAGGCGCGGTGGATGTCGTCGTGATCGATTCAGTCGCTGCGCTGGTGCCGCGCGCCGAGATCGAAGGTGACATGGGTGAATCGCATATGGGCCTGCAGGCGCGGCTCATGAGCCAGGCGCTTCGCAAGCTCACAGGCGCGATTGCGCGCTCGAAGACCTCGGTGATCTTCATCAACCAGCTGCGCGAGAAGATCGGCGTGATGTTCGGTAATCCCGAAACCACCACCGGCGGACGGGCGCTCAAGTTCTACGCCTCGATTCGCGTCGACATCCGGCGCATCGCGGCCATCAAGGACGGC
>DASWQD010000225.1:0-1935 GCA_036398255.1 Gemmatimonadaceae bacterium
GCCTGGCACGCTGAAAGGAACCGCACCCTCAGCTCGAACGCCGAGCTGGCGCAAGCGAATGGTCGCGGCGCAGCAGACGAGATATACGATGAGTGTCGAAAGAGTCGCGAGAACGATCAGACCCTCGAAGCTGCCGGTCGCCGCGAAACCGAAACAGAACGCGGCATGAATGAGGATTGCGACGTACGGCGTGCGGAATTTCTCGTGTACTCTGCCGATCAGGCCTGGAAGCAGCCGATCCCGTCCCATCGCATACAGTCCTCGCGGCGATGCCAGCATGTCACCGGCCGCGTAGCCGAATGTCGAGATCGCGGTTCCGATGAGCACGAGCATTTCGCCTCCGCTGCCGAGGATGCGCCTGGCGGTCTCGGCAAGCGGCGCCTTCGTATTTGAAGCGAGCTCCGCTCCGAGCACTCCCTGCGTGACGATCTGAATCGCCATGTAGATGAGCGTGACAAGGACGATCGTCGAGAGGATCGCCCGCGGAACGGTGCGCGCAGGATCCTTCACTTCCCCGCTGATGTTCAGCGCAGTCTCGATCCCGAGGAAGGCGAAGATCAGGACAACTGAAGCGCGAGCAATGGTCGAGAGAGGCGGCATGCCAGGCCATTCGAGATTCTGAACGTTGATCGCCAGGAGCCCGAACGCGATCAATGCCAGGAGAGGCGCCAGCTTTGCAAGCGTGACGAGCTGAACCACTCCGGATCCCGTCTTCACGCCTCGAATATTGATCGCGGCGAAAAGAGTGTAGATGACAGCGAGAATCAGCGTGCGAATTGTGGGAGAACTCGTCGCCGGAACGAGGTTCGCGAGCGTGTCGACGAAAACACTCACCACTGCGGCTGCTGCAAGCACCGACGAGCCAAACCACAACGTAGAGGCGACGATAAATCCGACGAACGGTCCGAACGCCGTCTCTGCATAGGCGTACGTTCCACCCGAAAGCGATACCCGGCTGCCGGCATCGGCAAAGCACATCACGATCAGGCCCATTGCGACCGCACAGACGACATAGACAATCGGGGCGGCCGCTCCCACCTGCGCCGCGACAAGCGCGGGCAGGACGAAGATTCCAGCGCCGATCATGTAGTTGATCATTCCCGCCGTCAGTCCGCGAACGCCCACCGCCCTGATCAAGCCTTCGTCAGCTTTCATTGGCCTTGCCTGTTGATGGTGAGTCGAGCGTTTGCATCGGCTTGCGCGCGAAGACGGATCGCAGTGCGTCGCGCATGAACGGAAAGCCCTTCAACCTGCCGAACTTCGGCTGACAGGCGAACGCCGGGAGCCAGATCGCGGTTCAATCCCTTTCCCAGCTGCTCCTTCGCGGTCTGCATGACGTCACCGACGGGCCAGCGGGCGTTCTTAGTGATGAATCCGCGAACGTCGTCATGCTTCACCCACTCCAGCCCCTGAACGAGGAGAGCAGTCGAGCCTACATCGTAGTCGAGATCGGGAACGTAGAGCTCGTTGGTGCTCGGATCGTATCGTGGTGTCCCGACAAGATAGATGTGGCCATTCGCTGCACCCTTGAATCGCAGCTCCAGCGCGAGCTTGCCCCCGCCGATCCCGAAGAGCCGGGCATCGGTCACCTCGAGCGTCTGGCCGGCGCGAGTGAACTTCTTTCCAACAATTGCCTTCTTCAACAATCCGGTCGCCAGGTCGTAGCCGATTACACCCTCGAGCAGGATGTGCAGTCCGTCGCCGACGGCCGCGGGAGTGAGCGGAGGAAGAGGAGTCAGCGCTACCGCCGGCTTCTGTCCCGTCACGACGACGGGCGACGCCGAGAATCCGAGCGATGTCATCAGCGTGCGCTTGACTCCGCCCGTCTGTCCCATGCGCACCGCGGACGGCTTGATGAGAAGCCAAACGCTGTCCGTCAGGCGAATCGGCTGCTCGAGAAGGTGCCACCAGTTTTCGAAGCGAGGCCTGATGTTT
>DASWQD010000226.1:0-20050 GCA_036398255.1 Gemmatimonadaceae bacterium
GAAGAGTCGGATTCATGTCGCTTGCGAGTGGCACATTCATTCTCATCACGTTTGGTGTTCTGTCCCTCGCAGCTCTGCCGAACATCACTCATGTCCCGTGGCAGCCATTCTCGACAGCTGAAACAGCCGGCATCGGCGGGCTTGGCGTCGGCATCTCGATAGCATTGTGGAATTACATCGGCTGGGACAACGCGTCGACAGTTCAGGGTGAGGTAGTCGATGCAACGCGAAGCTATCCGAAAGCGCTGAGCATCACACTGCCGCTCGTGACACTCGCTTATCTGATCCCGTTGATGGCAACGCTGGGCGCAAGCGACTGGACGAGGTGGAAGGAAGGCGGATGGCCGGAGATTGCAATCATGTCCGCCGGATTGCTTGGGGTCCCACTCGCGGTCTGCCTGGCGGTTGCCGGCATCCTGAGCGCACTCGCCCTGTTCAACGCGCTGCTTCTGTCGTATTCGAGAATTCCATTCGCGATGGCCGGCGACGGAATGCTCCCGGCTTTCCTCGGCAAGGCGGACGCGCGCGGTACACCGCGGTCAGCGGTCCTCATCTCGGCGGTTTTCTATTCGGTCTTCGCGCTGCTGTCGTTCGCGCACCTGGTTGTGGCCGACGTGCTTCTTTATTCGATGGCTCTCTTTCTCGAGTTCGCTGCCCTGATCGCGCTGAGAATCAGAGAGCCCCGGCTGCGCGGTGCGTTTCGTATTCCAACCGGCACAGCAGGTGTGATCGCCCTCGCCCTGCTGCCCGTTGTCATTCTGCTGTTCGTCGTCGGACTTTCGTTCTACGACGGAGAGTATGGACTGCCCGCAGTCGTCGGCGCGTTGGCAGCAATGGGTCTCGGTCCGATTGCGTACATGTTGGCTACGCGAAATCGGCGAATGGCCGGCTAGGGCTCCTCGCTCTTCCCGCGCCGATCACCCTTGCGCCGCTCGGATACACGGCGGCTGCCTTCGCGTGTACGCAACGCCCTTCCCGCGGCGATGACGAAGATCACGGCGACGATGAAGTAGCCGATCTTCACGACATCGTGAAACGCGGGCATCTGCGTTTCGAAGAAATAGATGAGACCGGCTACGATGACACAGGCAATCAGCGGCCTGAGAAGCGGAAGGACATTCCGCCCGTGCAGGAACTGCTTCATTATGGAGCCCGTGAGGCGAGCTTCTCGAGTGCGCTGCCCGTCATTCGGAAAACTGTCCAGTCGTCGAGAGGCTTCGCACCGATGCGCTTGTAGAAATCGATTGCGAGCTGGTTCCAGTCGAGCACTGCCCACTCGAGGCGGCCGCATTCTCTCTGGACGGCAATGCGTGCAAGAGCGCAAAGGAGGGCAAAGCCTACTCCCTTTCCGCGTGCTTCCGGCTTTACGAACAGGTCTTCGAGGTAAATGCCGCGCTGCGCGAGAAACGTCGAGTAGTTGTGAAAGAAAAGTGCAAAGCCAACGGGCTTGCCATCGATGCCGGCGATGATGACTTCCGCGGCAGGATGGTCGGAAAAGAGAGTTGCCCGCAGCTTTTCCTCGGTTGCGACACAGGACTCTCGCAGGCGCTCGTAGGTTGCGAGGTCCTGAATGAAGTCGAGAATAAGCGGGACGTCGGCGGCTTCGGCACGCCTCAACTCAATCGTATTCGTCAGATCCTTGAACCCAGATGAAGCCCTGGATGTCGATCATATCCTTTGGGCGAAGGTCGCGGACATCTCGTCGGACAGCTCGGCCGAAGCGAAGCAGGCTTTCGTAAGTCTCCCAATTTGGGCGCGACTTGTACTCGAAGTCAAAGCCATACGCTTCTGCTGCGCGCTTCGTCACCATGGGCTTGAGAAAGATGTGATCGCGAGGCTGAGCGATGAACCCGAACACAGTGACAACGGGCCAGGTGAGCACTCTTGTCTGCTTGCGGGGCAGCTCTCCGACCACTTCGATCCAGCTGTTGAATCGTTTTTCCGGACTGCTCTTGCCGTGCAGGAATTCGTACAGCCCTGCCGCAAACGCCTTGGCCCCCGCTCGCGATTTCACTGCATCGCGCAGCGCCATCTTTTCGAACGAGAAGAGCAGGTTGGTGCGTGACTCGATCGTCACAGCGCGCCGCGCGGCCTCGGAGTGCTCACCGCTATCGAGGAGAGATCGCAGCTCCGGCTCAGAGAGCAGCTCCTCCCAGCGTTTGTGGGCTTCCCATTTATAGTCTCGTTCCCAGTCGATGTAGGTCTCGTCTTGGAAAGCGTCAGGAAAGAATTTCAGGAACTTGCGGCGACAGCGTTGCGGGCCGGATGTGGTTGGTGACATGCTCCCGAAGAGGGCAAGAGTCGCGCTTGTACGGCTCATGGACCGTGGGTAACTTCTGACCTTCGGCGCCGTGGCCAAGTGGTAAGGCGGCAGACTGCAAATCTGCTATTCGTCGGTTCGATTCCGACCGGCGCCTCTCGACAGCAGCCATAAGCTGTAAGCCGTAAGCTGTAAGCCGGACTCCGTGACGCGCAGGTATTACATTAGTCATTAGACAGATGAGATCAGCTTCGACTTTCGCCTACTATTACTACGCGACCCCTGACACGGGCCCGCGGAGGCGTGCGCGCAGGTAGAAGCGCAAGAGACTCTGTCGTCAAAGGCCCGTGAGAAATCACGGGCCTTTCTTTTTTTCCCCCCCATCAGGAGTGTCGAGATGCAGGCCGAGCTGTCAGCAGAACCGGTGAAACAGAACTGGAGTGCGTACACGAAAGAGGATCATGAAGTCTGGGAGATCCTCTACTCGAAGCGCATGCGCCAGCTCGAGTCGACCGCCAGTGACGTCTTCCTGAACGGCGCCGAGATCATCGGCCTGTCGCCGAAGCAGATACCGGATCTGGTGGAGGTAAACCGCCGTCTGGATGCTCGAACCGGATGGAATGCGGTTCCCGTCGGCGGATTTATTCCAGCGAAGGAATTCTTCGAGTCGCTGTCGCAGCGAAGGTTTCCCACGACTGTGACAATCAGATCGAAGGAAGGCATCGACTACGTTCCCGAGCCGGACATCTTCCACGATGTGTTCGGCCATGTGCCGCTGCACTCGGATCCGAAATTCGCCGATTTCCTTCAGAAATTCGGCGAGCTTGCCGCGAAGGGAGATACGGAGAGAATGGCGCGACTCTTCTGGTTCACTGTCGAATTCGGACTCATCCGCGAAAAAGGTGAGACCAAGATCTACGGCAGCGGTCTCATTTCCTCGGGCAGTGATGCGGCAAACGCCCTCGGGCCGGGCTGTGACCGAAGGGCGTTCTCGCTGGACGCAGTGATGAATCAGCCGTTCAGGATCGATGAGCTCCAGAACGTGCTGTTCGTGCTCGAGTCGTTCGACCAGCTCTTCGAGGAAGTAGCGGCGCTTGAAATCAGCTGATCTTGATCTGCTGGATCATGCCGTGGACGAAATGCGGCTTGCCGTCCTTCGCATCTTCGAGGAAGCAGACGATAGCGTAATCGCCTGGCTTGAGATCCACCTCGTAGTATGAAGGAATGCCGGCCGCGACTCCCGCAACTCCGCCGATCGGCGTCGCGGGCGGCGGGCCCTGCATTCCGCCTTCGACATACTTCAAAATGTCAGCTGCCGTCTTGCCGGGCATCAGCTGAAAGAACGTGAACTCGTGCGGCTGGCCGGGAGCCGTCACGATCTTGAGCGTGTGCTTGCCCGCTGTCAGCGGCTGAGAGAAGTCGAACTGATAATCCCTGAGCGTCACGGTGATGTCAGACGCCACAGGCATCGTCAAGAAGGCTAACTTTGGCCGCGTCTCGCCAATCTCAACTCGACAGCGACAATGAAAACGGCTATTCGAAACGTCCTGCTATCACTGCCGCTTGCCGGCACCGCGGCATTGAGTCAGGAGGCTCCTCCACCCGTATCACGGGAATTCCGCGCGATATGGGTAGCCACGGTTGCCAATATCGACTGGCCTTCCAGGCCTGGATTGAATGCGTGGCAGCAGCAGCTGGAGATGCTCGCGATCCTCAACAAGGCCGTCGAGCTCCGCCTGAATGCGGTAATTCTTCAGGTGCGGCCGGCTACGGACGCGCTTTACGCGTCGTCACTCGAGCCGTGGTCGGAGTTCCTCACGGCGCAGATGGGGAGACCGCCTGAGCCTGCATACGATCCGCTCACATTCGCGGTAGATGAAGCACACAAGCGCGGACTCGAGCTGCATGCGTGGTTCAACCCATACAGGTCGCATCATCCGGCGGCCAAGTCGGAGATCTCGACGAATCATCTCAACGTCGCGCGGCCGGAGCTGGTGCGAAAGTACGGCAGATATCTATGGCTCGATCCCGGCGACACCGCTGTACGGCGCCACTCGATCAAGGTCATCACCGATGTAGTGAAGAGGTATGACATCGACGGAGTTCACATCGATGACTACTTCTATCCATACAAGGAGCGCGATTCCGCCGGCACGATCATCGATTTTCCCGACAGCACTACGTGGAACCGCTACGTGGCATCAGGAGGAAAGCTCAGCCGCGACGACTGGCGGCGACGCAACGTGGACCTGCTCGTGCAGCAGCTCTATCGGGGAATCAAGTCGACGAAGCGCTGGGTGAAGTTCGGCATCAGTCCATTCGGAATATGGCGTCCCGGATTTCCCGACCAGATCAAGGGGTTTGACGCATACGCCGAGCTCTATGCCGATTCGAAGAAGTGGCTGAACGAAGGCTGGCTCGACTACTTCACACCGCAGCTCTACTGGCAGATCGACCGCGCGGACGTGAGCTATCCCGTGCTGCTCAAGTGGTGGATCTCGGAGAACACGAAGCGCCGCAATATGTGGCCGGGCAATTTCACGAGCCGTGTGGGAGCAAGCGGCGAGACTTCCTGGAAAGCGCAGGAGATACTTGACCAGATCAGCACCACTCGTCTCACCGAAGGCGCCGGCGGGAACGTTCACTTCAGCGCGAAGGTGTTCATGCAGAATCGCGACAGCATCGTCGATCGCCTGCTCGCCGGCGCATACGCTGGTCCTGCTCTCGTTCCACCCTCGCCATGGCTCGACAGCATTCCTCCGCGGAAGCCTGTTGCCTATCTCGCGAAGGACTCAATCACGCGCTCGATCACGGTTCACATGGCAGCAGCGGGATTGGAGAAGCCGTGGCTCTGGGTACTGCGTTACCGATACGGTCCCGATTGGTCAACGATGATTCTGCCCGGCGCGCAGAAGGTGCACATGTTCGATGCGAGCTATGGCCTGACGCCTCCAGATCAGGTGGTTGTCTCGCAGGTAGATCGCGTTGGAAATGAAAGCGCCTTCACCGTCGCGACGATCAGGCAGGCTTATCGGTCTTCTCGAGCGAAGCGGAATTGATGCAGTAGCGGAGACCCGTCGGCGCGGGGCCGTCGTCGAAAACATGGCCGAGGTGCGCATCGCAGCGGCTGCAATGCACTTCTGTGCGCTTCATGAAGAAGCTGCTGTCAGTCTCCGTCTCGACACTTTCACCGGTGACCGGCCGCGTAAAGCTCGGCCACCCTGTTCCCGAGTCGAACTTGTCGTCGGAATCGAAGAGCGAGTTGCCGCAGCAAACGCAGCGGTAGAGGCCGGGGTCCTTCGCCGCGTTGAATTTGCCCGTGAATGCGGGCTCAGTGCCTTTCTGCCGGGTGATTCGATACTGGTCAGGAGTGAGCTCTGCGCGCCACTCCTCGTCTGATTTGCGGATCTTTTCTGTCATTTCTCTGTCAATTCTCTCGTAGTGAGCGTGGTCCCGAAGTCATCTTATTGTACGCAAGCCGGGTAGTATCAGTTTTCCGGTGCCGGACCCCATATTAGTGCGGCCATTGATCGACACTGCCGTGAGACTCGCCTTCCGCGTCCTTCCTGTCTTCAGGATTGCTGCACTTTCGGTGCTCGCCGCGGCTGCGTGCGGTCCGCCGAAGCCTGTCATGATCTTCACGCCGCCAAGCGTGGAGATCGATTCCACCAGGGCGCCCCGTCGCAGCGCCGAAGTCAAATCGGCAAGTCATACGTTCTGGGAAGCGATGGCGAACCTCGACACGGCGTACATCACGCGCCAGCAGGTGTCGGTATCGCAGACAGAGTTTGCGAAGGCCCTGGGACTCGTCATGTCGGGACGGCACGCGGATGCCGCGCTCGCTCTCGACGGGATCCGGACGACGGCCCAGGACTCGGTTCTCGTCAGCGCCTCGCGCCTGCTGATGACTGCGATGCTTCAGCATCGGGACGAGTGGAAGCTTCTCGCCGAGCTCGACAGCATGGGGCGCAGGAACAGCGGCGTGGATGGAGCGCCGGACAGGGCAGGCGTCGAGTCGTGGGCGACAGCGTTTCGAAAAGTTCCGCAGCGCGAAATAACGTTTCCGGCGCAGCCGGTGGTTCTCCCTCTCATCCTGTCGGCATCCGCAACCCCGATGGTGGAGGTCACGCTCGACGGAAAGCGGCGCACCTTCTGGCTCGATACGGGCTCGAGCATGTCGATCATCTCTTCCGACATCGCCTCCGAGAGCGGCATTAGGCCGCTTCTTCCTGATACCATGGAGGTGGCGACGACGACTGGAAGAGTTCCCGCCCAGGCTGGAGCGATCAGGCACTTGCAGATCGGCGGAATCAGCGTGCGCAACACGCCTGCGCTCATCGTGTCGAGCGACCGCATGCAGGTGCGCGTCGGAGATGAAGTGGGGTCGCCCGCCGTCGCGCAGATCGAAGGGGTGATCGGTTTCGACATCATCAGCCGGCTGGACGTGAGGATCGATTACGTGAATCATCGCGTCACCTTGCAGAAGCCCGCGGTAAATGCGCGCCTGCCGCGAACGGGGAGAAATCTCTTCTGGGTGGGGACACCGGTGGTTCGCCTCGTGACGTCGAAGGGAGTTCCGCTGCACTTCAACCTCGACACCGGAGCGCAGGAGACGTACTCGACCGATGGCCTCCTCATCAAGACCAAGCCGCGGGTGATACGAGGCGAGCGCCGGCTTGTCGGCGGATTTGCCGGCGTGAGAATCGTGCACGGCAGGTTCGTGGACGAGCTTCGCGCGACGATGGGCGGGCAGGCTCTCGTTCTCCGAAAGCTGATGGTATTCGCGCCCGCATTCTCATCGTTCGTGACGCTCGATGGAATCCTGGGCAGCGATGTGGGGAAGGGAGGCGTGGTGCGGATCGACGCCACCAACGGACTGTTCCAGCTCGAGCCTGCTCCGACGCGGGGGTTGCGGACGAGGAGTTAGGATAGTATCTAACCACAATGGCCGGCGAAGTCACTGTTCACGTCAGTCCACGCTTCGAAATTTTCTACGCCCTCCAAGCGCTCGAAAGCGGAGCCGGCGAAAGGCTGAGTGACTGGCGCAGGGAAATGGAGAGACGGCTCCCGGCACGCGCCCGAACCGAGATAGCACGCGCAGCCCCGTCACCTCTCATGTGGCCACTCGTCGCCGATGCGCTGCGCGACGAACCGGCCGACCTCGGCTTCCCGCAGATCATCACCGCGCTGCGATCGATGGATCGTGCGGCATTCCAGCGGGCGGTACTTGCCGGCGTCTTCAAGTCACCTGGCGCGGTAGACGGACTGATGTCCGGACGAATCTCGCTCAAGCGCACAATCGCAGCGGAGCCAGAGTCGCGCCGGAAGCTTCTCGTCCTGCTCGGTCTGCTTCCATTCGACGCGGAGAGCGCCGCGACGCACGCGTTCGAAAGAGTCGTCGCTCAGCCAATAGCGTATCGCGACGAGATCATCAACGTGCTCGAGATGTTCTGGCAGGTCGGCTTCAGCGAAACGTGGGAGAAGCTCGCGCCGCAGATGGCAACCGTTGCGCGCGGAATGAAATCGAAGATATCCCGACGCGGATTTCCGGCCTTCGCTTCGGAGAATCGCCTCCCCATCGACACCGGCAACGAAGCGCTGATCCTCGGAATTCACGTCCTCCCGTCGGCATTCAACATCTCGCGCCTGTGGGCGGCGTACTCGGATTCACACGAGCGAACGAGATTCTTCGTGCCAGTGCTGGATCGAACGCTGCTCGTCGGCACACCGCGACGCGCAAATGATGAACCGCGGCCATCACGCCCGCCAAAGCCTCAGCACATCGACGGCGCGCTCGTCTTCAAGGCACTCGGCGACACCACTCGCTATGCAATCGTGACAACCCTCGCGCGAACTCCCATGACGTCAGTGGAGCTCGCGCGACTGTTCAAGGTTTCCAAGCCTACGATCTCACATCACGTTCAGCTGCTCCGCTCCGCAAATCTTGTCCGCGAGCAGCAAACTGAAACCGGAACGGTGCTTTCGATCAATCGAACGACTCTCGAGCGTGCGTCATCTGCGGCAGCAGCAGAGATGTTTTCCGATAAAGGCCCCGGTCACGTAGTGAAACGCAGCCGCAAACCCCAGGGGAGCAGCAAATGAGCTCGGCATTCGGCGAACGCATTCTCGACAGAAAAGTCGCAGTGATCACAGGCGGTGGAAGCGGAATCAACCTCGCCATCGCGGAACGATTCGCCGAGCATGGGGCGAGCGTCGCGCTGATCGGGAGAACGCAGGAAAAGCTCGACGCGGCCGCATCGGGAATCGAAAAGGCAGGCGGGAAGGCAAAGGGATTTTCTGCCGACGTGCGTGACTACGATGCGCTCGCAACAGCGATTCGCTCAGCCTATGAAGCGTTAGGGATGATCGACATAGTGGTGTGCGGCGCCGCCGGCAATTTTCCTGCTCCCGCGCTCGGCATGTCGGCGAACGGCTTCAAGTCGGTCGTGGACATCGATCTTCTCGGAACCTTCAACACCTGTCGCGCTGCGTTCGAGTTCCTGAAACGTCCCGGCGCCTCGATCGTGAACATTTCCGCGGCGCAGGCATTCGTGCCGATGGCGATGCAGGCGCATGTGTGTGCTGCCAAGGCCGGCGTCGACATGGTCACGCGCACGCTCGCGCTCGAATGGGGACCCATGGGCGTGCGGGTGAACTCGATTGCCCCGGGTGCGGTGAACGACACTGAAGGAATGCGGCGTCTCGCCCCCACCGATGAGTCGCGCCAGTACATCACCAACATGATTCCGCTCAAGCGGTTCGCCGAGAAGGGCGAGCTGGCGGACCTCGCACTGTTCCTGTGCTCCGATGCCGCACAGTTCATTACCGGAACTGTAATGGTGTGCGATGGCGGTCAGTCGCTCGCAAGCCAGTGGTCCGACATGCTTGGAGCAGCGGTCGCTAAAGCTCGTCGATAGAGCGGGGCCAGTCCTGCTTCAGAAGGCGGGAAAGTGCACGGTCGGCCAGGAGCCTGCCCTCGGTCTGACAGCGCGCACAATAGTTGGTCTCGTTGCTGGCGTACCGAATGCGCTGAACCGGCGAGCCGCAGACCGGGCATGGCTGCCCATACTTGCCGTGCACGGCCATCTCATCGTGAAACGCCGTGACCTTCGCTGGAAATTCGCCGCCGGCCTGTGCCCGCAATCGCTCGGTCCATTCGGTGAGCACTTCACGCGTCGATGAGTAGAGCCGGCCGATTTCGTCGGGAGTAAGGCGAGAGGTGAGCTTGATCGGCGATATTCGCGCCCGGTGAAAGATCTCGTCCGAGTATGCATTGCCGATTCCGCTGAACAGAGTCGGATCGGTGAACGATCTCTTGAGAGTGTGATTCTCCCGCTTGAGCTGCTCGGCGAAAGTTTTCTCATCGACCTCCAGCGGCTCGACACCTCCGCGGTCGATTTCCTCGAGAGCCTGCTCGCCCCTTACGACAGTGATCGATGCGCGCCGCTGCGTTCCTGCTTCGGTGAGTATCAGGCTGCCGTTCTCGAAATCGAATGCGGCAAGCCCGAGACGCCCGGGAATCTTCGCACCCGGCTTGAGCCACCTGAACCGGCCGGCGATCATCAGGTGGATGACGATCCACAGGTCGTCATCCAGCCGTATCGCGATACGCTTTCCGATACGTCGAACATCGCGAACTGCTTTGCCTTCGACGTCCCTGATTGGAGGATCCACTGATCTGACTACGAAGGGACTGGTGACGCGCACATGCTCGATCTTTCGGCCACCGGTTTTCGCCGCGATCAGCTCGACGTAGACCGTGACATCCGGAAGCTCCGGCATTTCGTGCTACTGCCGGCGCGTCATCGCCGCGAAGAGGTACGTCAGGTTCGCGGTGCCATCCATGATCGGCTCGTTGGTCGAATAGTCGCCGACGTCGTCGTGGTAGACGATGAAGCCCGTGTTGAACGGAGCGTACTCGTCGGGATTGTGCAGGGAGATTCCCTTGAGACTTCCGTAGATCGAGCGGTACACCGGACCGTCCAGCATTCCGCCCGTGAGCTGCAATCCCATCCTGCTGGTGATCACAGCGTGCGGATCGCGCGCAAAGACTCCATCCCCAGGCAGCCCGATGATCATCGAGACACCCCATGGATTCGCACCGAGCAGCCAGTCCAGCGCGGCTGCCTCGTATTCCCGGAACCGGTTGTCGCCGGTCATTCGCCGGTACAGATGAGCCTGCGTCGCGAAGCTCGCCATGAGGTTGCTCGAGCACCAGATGAACGGAATTCCGACACGGAATCCGTTTCCTGCGCGCGCGACTACCGCTTCGAGTCCCCTTCTATAGAAGCGCGCCATCTGCGCTTTCTCTCCGGCCGATCCATTGCGCCAGATCTCGTAGTGGCCGTTGTTGTGCCACGGATACCACTGATAGTGATTGGCGGTGTCCTTTCCCATCCACGGTGTGACGGGCTCGTTGCGCGCGTGCATGAGCGCGTCGCCGAGAAAGTGAAGACGGCCGGTGGCATCGACGAGTGACGCGGCACCGAGCTCCATGTCGTCGTGCCAGTTGTCCTCTTCATAGAAGTAGGGTGAGCGTGCAGGCGCCGTCTGGCAGACTCCCGGATGTTGTCGGCCGAGCCGATATGCAGCGAGTGCGCGCTCGCGAAGCTTGCTCGAGAATTCAGGGTCACTCTTTCTGAACACGTGCGCAGCGATTCCGAACGCAGCCGCATACTTCCCTGCGGTCGATGCGTAACCGGTCGAGCGATTCTTCGCCTTGATCAGACCCTGCGGCCTGCCGGTGCAGGGATATACCGGGCGGAATTGTCCCTTGCCCCAGCCGTAGTCAGACGAATCTCTCCACGGAAAGTCGAAGTAGGTATGATCGCGATCGTCGGCGAGCTGGTTGAACATGTCCTCGCCGCCGGGATACATGCGGAGAAGCCAATCGAGTCCATGCTTCGCTTCGTCGAGAACGTCAGGAATCCCGTTCGCGCCCGCGAGACCGCGCGCATCGAACTTGTCGCCGAAGGCTTTCGGGTTGTCACGATACGCCATCAGCATCACGAACGTCGCATTCGCCGACGTCGTCACATACTGCAGATAGTCCGAAGCATCGGCCCATCCGCCGGAGACGTTGATGAACTCCTCCGTTCGAGTTGGATGGTCGACGATCTTTCCGTCGAACTTGTGAATCGAATCCTTGATGACCGTGTTGAACCCGGAGCGCTGCTGGCGCATGTATACGAGCAGTGTATCAGCCGCTCCATCGTACACATTCGCAGCGATGCGAACGGCAGGAGACGCGGCGCCTCCCGCCACGACCGTGTAGCGCCCCGGTTTGCGAAGCGCGGAGAAGTCGAGTCGGTGTGTGGACTTGCACGCGGCAAATGGCCCGGAGGCGACGGCCTTTCGTGGTCCGAAAACCACGCGACCTTCGCTGTCCTGGACCGTGAAGCTCGCAATCGACGCCGAATCCAGCGAGCACGCGATCGCCGTCTTCGGACTGGAAGGAAGGTAGCCGAGCTGATTGATGCGAATGAACGTGCGTTGAGCGCCCGCCGAAAGCGGAATGACACTCGCAACTGCGAGCGTCATTCGGAGAAAGCGGTGGGCGATGATCACCTAGCGGCCTTTATGATCGATCTCGTCGGCAGCGGTGATATTTCCCGAGTTTTTCAGCGGACCGTACCCAGCACGCCCCGGGTGGTCCGTGATGATCACGGTCGCCCTGCCGATGTTGTTGGTGTAATCGCTCTCGGCAAACTGGTGGCACAAACCAGTGTCGGGATCTTCTACACGCGGGCATGTGCTGCCGGTCTTCGGGTATGCCGGATTGACCTCAACCTGTATGGTGTACACGCCAGCAGGCACGACAGGCTGACCATCACCGCCGTCGAGAACGAAATATTGCCCGCCTAACTTGAATACATAGGTATCAGCCCAGCCGTTGCTGATTCCCTGGAATCCGTCACGCTCGTCGGTGCCGCAGTTCCGATAGTTCCAGGTTCCATCGCCAGTACCGACGTTGTACGGGTCGGTGTCGAGCATGCAGAATCCGACCTTTGCCGCCTTCCACGTAGTTCCATCGGAGCCGATCAGCTTGTATTCGGCGTAGTGCGAGAAATGGAAGTGATGATGGCAGCTGGCAAACTCGAACAGTCCGTCCGCATCGGCGAAATTTCCATCTCCATTGGGATCCATGTGCGCCAGCGGACTGCCGACAAAGACATCGCCTTCACCGATGTTCGGTGTCGTGACGGTGAAGCGGATGACCTTGTGCGTCCCCGCCGTAACACCGCCCTCGATCACACTGCAGAACTCCGCCGGAAAATTCTCGACCCGCGTGACCCAGTTGTTTTGCGTGGCCTTGGCATCGACGATCAGGTCAGGCAATGCGGAAGTATCGACGGAATTGCGCGTGAAAGACGGTTCGTCGGAGCTGGTCGCGATCGGGCGACTTGCATCGGCGCACGCAACGAGAAGGCCGGCAAGAAGAAAAGTGGAAAAACGCCGCATCTATTACCTCCAGCAACTGATGAAACGGAGATGGCCCTTTCGGCATGCCATTCTCCAGGAAAAAATCGATTGTCACTCCACCCAGGCTTTCACTTGTGCGTAGACAGACGCGTCCTGATGGAGATCGGAATGACGAAGACAGCTCGTCTGCGTATTCGTCGCGCCCTTGAGGATCGTGCTCGTCTGCGGATTGATGACCTCATCGCACGACGACCACCAGGTTCCATAGCTGATGACCCTGCCCGGCGTCTCGTCCTTCCTGTTCAATGCGTTCAGGAAGCTCGAGTTGGGCCGCATCTCGATGCATGCTGTCTGGAAACAGAACAGCGCGCTGTTTGTCCCATGGTTGGGACCACCGAGCGAGACGAAATCATCGACCTTGCTGTCGCCACTCAGATTCTTGATGTAATAGCGGGTCGACAGCGCGCCCATCGAGTGAGTGACGATGTCCACTTTCGATGAGCCAGTGACGCCAAGTACGGAATCGACCAATGCACTGAGCTGCTGCGCCGTCACTGCGTTGGACTGGGCAGTGTTGTAGCTCCAGTTGAAAAGCTCCTGGTCGGTATACCCGTCGGTCTTGAAGCGTTCGATCATCGTGCCCCAGATGGCTCCGCTGGAATTCCATCCGTGCACGAAAAGAACCGGATTTCGCGTTGCGACGAGGACTGTCCTGCTGGTACCGGGCCCGGTCAAGTCGGAGGAGCAGGCGGCGAGCGTTGCGAGCGATGCGGCGGCGACAAGAGCGCGAATGCGGTTCATCTTCAAATCCGGAAAAGACGGGGAATTACGTTACTAAACAGATGGCTTTACGGCAATGAATCCAGGACCCTTCGTTTTCCGAAGGCGTCGATGTCGAATGCGAGAGCTCGCTGCTTTCCCGAGACGGCACCCCTCACGATCGAAAGCGCGTCGTAGTAGTCGAGATATCTGAAGGTCGAGATGCCGCCGCGCACGAACTCGTACTTCGTGACTGCATCACGCCACTGCTGCACCTCTCCCGATACATCCACGAAAAAGTACGGCTGAAAATCCTCGCTGTCCTCCCAGTTCTCCGCGTACCAGATACCGCGGATGCCACGATGCGGAGCTGTCCCCGTGGAAACTCCCTCGAGTGCCGCGAGAAGCACGGCGTCCTGGACGATGGCGCTCGTGCGCGAGTGATCCTTGTGAATGCTCTTCCGCCAATGCGTCATCACGTATGTGGGCTTTACCTGGCGGATGACGTTGGCCACATACAGCCTGACCTGCTCGTCATTCGGCAGCTCGCCGTCCTCGTACGGTGCAAAGATCGACTCGGCGCCGATGACAGAATCCGCAGCGAGAGCTTCCCGTCTTTTCTGAGTGCCGTACGCGGTCGGCGACATTTTGGGGTTTCCGCCTTCGCCGAGTGTCATGTGAAGAATTACGACTCGGTCTCCGGCTTTTTTCTGCTTGATCAGCAGGGCGCCGGCGGTCAGCTCCATGTCTCCGGCATGGGCGCCAATCGCCAGAATGACCCGTGGAGCGGCCTGGGCAAGGGACAAGCCCGGCGCGGCGGCGCAGAGAATGCTTGTAAGGAATGCGACTGATCGCATAGGCAGGATACAATAGCGGTTAACCCCGTGACCGGTAAGCGGATAAGGGATGATTAGGACCCCTCTGGCTTGTCCCAATTCGATTGGTCGTGAAGCGTCTCTCCAGGCACTTCTGGAGCGTCTGGATCAGGCAGTTGCGGGGTCCGGCAGTGTAGTCCTTCTGGGAGGAGACGCAGGGGTTGGAAAAACGCGGGTGGTTCGCGAGCTCAAGCATGAGCTTTCGCCGAGGCAGGTTCGCGTAATAGAAGGAAGGTGCACGAGCACGGAGTCCTCGGTACCGTACGCCCCGCTGATGAATGCGCTCCGCTTTCGAATCGAGAAGGGAGAAGGCGAAGCAGTCGCGCAGATGCTCGGTCCGCTGCGAGCAGTGCTTGCCCCGATTTTTCCGCAGCTCGAGGGCAGGGCCCCGTCTCCGGAACAGCTTGCCGAGCGAGAGCGGGAGCGGCCCTTCGAGGTGATCTTCTCGGTGCTCGAGCGGCTTGCCGCAGAGGAGCCGATGCTCCTCGTGCTCGAGGATGTGCACTGGGCGGACCAGACGTCGCTCGAGCTGCTCCATCATCTCGCGCATCGCGCTCCGTCGTTCCCGATGATGATTCTCGCGACATACCGCTCCGACGAGCTTCATGCGGCGCATCCCCTGCGCCGGCTGCTCGGATCGCTTGCGCGCGATAGGGTCGGGGAAGAAATGCGGCTCGATCCGCTGAACCGCGAGCAGACGACGGAAATGCTGCGCTGCATGCTCGAGACCGAGCCCGATCCTGCGTTCGCGTCGGAAATCTGGCGGCGCTCGGAAGGAAATCCGTTCTTCGTCGAGGAGCTGATCTCCGTTCTCGCCGGGAGCGGACCACTCGAGCCGAACGAGGAAGCTGCGATGATTCTCGCGAGGGCACCGCTTCCTTCAACGGTGAGCGAGGCCATCCTCGAGCGCGTCAATGCGCTCGGACCGCGTGCCGTCGAGACGCTTTCCGCGGCCGCGGTGATCGGACGATCGTTCGACTTCGAAGACCTGCGAAACGTGCTGGGCATGTCAGAGCTCGAACTGCTGGAAGTGCTCGAGCAGCTCGCAGCTCATCAGCTGCTGCGGGAAGACCGGCTGGAGAGAAAGGATTCGTACTCATTCCCGCATGCCCTGATGCAGGAGGCGTTGTATGAGAGTCTCATCTCGCGCAGGCGGAGACTGCTCCACCGCCGTGTTGCGATTGCGCTCGAGAAGAGGCGATCCGCCAAAGGCCCATCGCGACTGGATGAGCTGGCATTTCACTTCCGCATTGACGGCGATCACGAGAATGCGTGGCATTACGCAAAGCTCGCGGGTGACGAAGCGGTAAGGCTTCGCGCATGGGATGATGCCGCCGCTCACTACGATAACGCGCTCGCTGCGCTGGAGCAGATGTCGGATGAATCCGATCGTGCTGCAGAGCTGCTCGAAAGACTTGCCGGAGTAGCGTGGAGGCGCAGCCAGTCGGTAGCCGCAAGACAGTACACCGAAGAAGCCCTTCGCCTGCGCCGCGCGCTCGGGCACAATGAGGAGACGGCGAGACTGCTCCGCCGCATTGCAGCATTGAGAATCGACGAAGGTGATACCGAAGGCGCGGGCGAAGCACTTGATCAGGCATTGCTGCTGCTCGGCAAATCGTCGGACTCGAGCCAGCTCGGCGCGATCTACGATGATCTCGGGCGATTGTCACTCGCCCGCGGCGAGCTCGACAAGGCAGAGAGCCTGCTCGTCCACGGACTCTCGCTCGCATCAAAGGATGCTCAGGGTGCCGAGGAAGTACCGGCGCTCGTGAGCCTCGGAGAGCTCAGCATACTTGGCGGCGACGTCTCAGCGGGAGTCTCCCGGCTGGACCTTGCGCTCGCTCTGCTCCTCGAGGGGCGGCTGCCGTTCGAGAGACTCACACGGGTGTACGCCGAGGGTGTGCGCATCCTGCTCCTCGCGCAGGATTACGGTCGCGCTCTTTCGTGGGCAAACGCCGCCATCGATCTCTGCCAGAAGCAGGGAGTCGTTGGGCTGAATTCTCTTTTCCGTGCGATGCGTGCGGTGATCATGACGATCACGAGCGGTGAAGAGGATACCCTCGCGCAGGCCGCTTCGGCTGTCGAAGAGCTGCGCCGTACCCAGCGTCCGGAGCTCAAGGATGCGCTTCGCATGCTTGGCTACATCCATCGTGCGCGAGGCGAACTGGCCGAAGCACGAAAGGCATATGAGGAGGCTGCCGAGCTGGGCGATCGAGGAAGGCCAGTCGGGCTCGCGCTCGTTGCGCTCGCGGAAGGCCGCGGGCATGAGGCCGCGGAAATTCTCGAAGCAGCAGTCGCCGCCGTTCCTCCAACGCAGCCGCTCGTTGCAAGGCAGCTGCTGCCCTATGCGGTAGAGGCTCTCACTGCTGTCGGCAGAATCGATGATGCCGCGAAGCTCATCGACCGCACTCCGGATCTGCCGGACCCCCGAGTCGGGAACGCGCAACTTCATCATGCGCTGGGTCTCTTGCGACTCGCGCAGGGCAAGGCATCAGAGGCGGTGACAGACCTGAAATTCGCGGCGAGTGCATGGGAGGAAAGCGGAAACCGGCTCGAGTGCAGACGTGCGCGCGTCGCACTTCTCGAGGCAATGCTTTCCGCTGACGCTTCCACTGAGGGGCTCGAGCTCGGGCGAAGATTGCTGGACGAGCTCGGGCGGCCGCTTCTTCCACGTGAGCGCGAAGTCGTGCGAAAAGTTCTTCGCCGGGCGGGAGTGAGAACGCGGCCAATGCCGGTGTCCACGAACGGCGATCGCGGTCAGAAGCCGCTACTGACAATCCGCGAGGAAGCCGTGCTCAAGGAAGTAGCTCAGGGCCGGACGAATCGAGAAATAGCAGAGACGCTTGGAATTGCCGAGAAAACCGTGGGTGTTCACGTGAGCCACATTCTCGCCAAGCTTGGCTGCAAGACGAGAACACAGGCCGCTCGGTTCGTACTTCAATAGCTGCGAGGAAACCTCGCCAGGGAGGGGGCGATGTTCTGCCCCCTCGCGAGCATCGCACCATGTCTATGTCAGCACATGTGCCCTGGCGATGTAGATTCCGCGCGAAATCAGCACTGACCGTCGCGCTGGCGCCGCGGAGTGCACGGCTTGGTGTTTTTCGGCGGTTTGCCCACCAGAGCTGCAGGCGCAGCAGCGCGGCTGTAGAGCAGGTGGCTGTTCATGGTGTGACCATTGTTGGTTGACGTCGGCAGAATGATGTTCTGCGTTGCCTGGCTCACGATGACATCGCGGACCTGTGCCGGGGTTGCGCCCGGCGCCTGCTGAAGAATGAGTGCCGCAACACCTGCAACATGGGGCGCCGCCATGGATGTTCCGCTCTTCGTACCCGATGAGCTGTCATTGTCGAAGGTGGCGGAGAGAATGGTGGCGCCAGGCGCAAAGACATCTATGCATGCACCGTAGTTCGTCCACGTGGTTCTCGTATCCGTCCGCGTGCTTGCCGCGACAGTGATGGCTTCGGGAACGTTGGAGATCGGGAACATGCAGGCGTCAGCTCCGACGGTGCCGTTCCCCCAGCCGTTCCCTGCTGCTGCTGCGAGCGTGACGCCCGATGCGATGAGAGCCTTTACCGCATCGTCGACGGGACCGTTAGTTCCCAGAGTCTTCGTCGGGACGACGTCACCGAGCGACATGTTCGCGGCCGCCGGAAGAGTTGCGTTCTTCGCTACCCAGTCCATTCCCGCAATCACGTCGGCATCGGACCCGTACCCTGCGCAATTCAGGACGCGGACTCCGACGAGCTTCACTTTCTTTGCTACGCCGAACGTCTTCCCTCCCACCGTTCCGGCCACGTGAGTTCCGTGACCGTCGCAGTCGCCTGAGCCATCGTACCCGAGGAGCGGGTCGGTTGGATCAGCTGCAAACGCATCCCATCCGGGTACCGCGCGACCTTCGAACTCGCGGTGGGAATAGCGAATTCCGGTATCGATGATGTACACGTTGACACCGGCTCCCGTGTGGTTGTACAAGTACGTCGTATCCAGGGGAAGCGCACGCTGGTCGATTCGATCCAGTCCCCACGTAGCGTTGGATTGCGAGACTGTCTCGATTTTCGAGTATTGCCGCTGCACGACGATCCTGGTAACTCGCGGATCCGCGGCGAGAATGTCCGCGACATTGGACGGTATTGCCGCTGCAAATCCGTTGATGAGGTGCTCGTAAACGTATTTGGGCCTGATGCCGAATTCTGCCGCAAGCGCAGCGGCGTCGGTGTTCCAGCCGGCCTGTACTATATAGTTGCCGGGTATGGACCCGTCCGATGAAGCCAGGATTGCAGCTCGTGGTGCGGCCGCCACCGGTGACGTTGGTGATTCAGAATCACTGCACGCCGTAAAAGCAGCGGCAGCGACGATCGCGGTCAGAAGTTTTTTCATTGATTGCTCTGTCACTTGAGGCCGAGTGATTTTGCGACATTGATTCGGCCGTAGTTGGAGTAGATGTCGCGTCCCTTCACGCCGATGTCGTCGGTGGTTCCGAGAATTCGCGTCTTGATTCCATTGACCGACAGCGATGGGCTGTACGACTTGATCAGAGCTGCTTCAGCCGCAACGTGCGGAGAAGCCATGCTCGTTCCGGCCGCGTAGGCGTAGAAGTACACGCCGCCGTCCACATTTCCGCGACAGACCGCGAGGCCCGCCTCGGTAGTGCGTCGCGAGCACGCTCCGATGATGAGATCCTCGCTCTGGTACTGAGTGTCGTCGGTGGGATGTGCGTTCCCGCCCGGCGCCGCCACTTCGATTGCCGTGATGCCGTAATTCGTGTAGGTCGCGGGCTGATCGAAATTCGTCTGGAGAAGCGGACCGGTTGCGGAAACGCAGACTGTCGCCTGCTCGCACGGCGTCGAGACGAGAACACCCTGGTCGAGATTGATGCCGTCATTGCCGGCCGCAGTGATGACGATAGTACCGTCCCTCTCGGCGTCCCTGATCACGCGCGCCATGAGCTCGAGAAGCGCAGTCGCTCCTTCTTCGGCAGGATCGACATTGGCGCCGAGGCTCATGTTGATCACGTCGGCGTTGGCGGGGCCCGATGCGTGGCGAATTCCGCTGGCGACTCCCTCGAATGATCCTGAGCCCTGCCAGTTCAGCACCTTGACCGCGATCAGCGTTACATCAGGGGCTACGCTTGCGACGCTGATATTGTTCGACGCAACGGTAGACGCGACGTGACTTCCGTGGAAATGGTTGTCCATGAAAAGTGAATCGGTTGCGAGCTGTGGATCAGTCGGAACTTCCACGTTGGGGATGCACGGAGCTGCCGGGTCGGCACATACGCCCGTATACGTAGTGTTGGCGAACGATTCGGATGCTGCGAGATCCACGAGAGTGCGCAGCTCACGATGGCCGTAGTCGATTCCGGTATCGAGAATCGCCACACGAGTCGAGTGAAGTCCCTCCTTGCCGGCGGCCCACGCCTTGTCTGCGCCGATGATCTTCATGTTCCACTGTGTTCCATCGGCGAAATACGACGCGTTAGCCGGGTTGTTGGTCGGGAGCGCGAGAACATCCTTTGCCTGAACGGCGCGAACTCTCGTCTGAGGAAGCCAGCGGATGTATCGATCGTTGCCGACTGCGGCGACAAGATCGCTCGCACTCAGGGTCGATATCGCGGCGAGCGGAAGTCCACCGACGAACGCGACTCCGATGTCATCCCAGCGCTTGGTGACGACGCCACCGAGTGAGTTGATGAGGGCGAGGCCTGCCGACGGAATTGCGGAAGTGTCCTTGAAGA
>DASWQD010000227.1:0-3658 GCA_036398255.1 Gemmatimonadaceae bacterium
GGTCTCGCAATGGTGAGACTTCGGTAGTCGAGAAGAGCTAGCCCGTCTTCGACTTCTCCCTTCAGGCGATTGTAGAAAATCCTCGATCGGGCGTTCGCACCGAGTGCTGTCACGATAAGGTAGTGCGTTGCTCCCTGCTCCCTGGCGAGACGCGCCGCGGCGAGCGGATACTCGTAGTCGATTCTCCGGTCGAGCTCGCGGTCGGGAGTCTTGCGAGCTGTGGTGCCCAGCGCGCAGAAGACCTGGTCGACCTGGAACAGGTCGGCGTAGTCACCGAGACGGTCGAAATCAACGGTGTGAATCTCGAGCTTCGGCGACGTGATGAAGGTGTCGTGAGAACGTCTCGTGAGCGCGATCACGCCGGTGCACGTGTCGTCGGCAATCAGTTGCCGCATGCACTCGCTCCCCACCAGCCCGGTTGCGCCGAGCACGAGAGCCGTCCTCGATTTTGTCGCAGCCAGGGCGGCCGCTGCCACTCCTACTTCCAGGCCGCGTCGCGCGAGTAAACGTCCACCGTGACGATGTCGGGCGTGCTCTTCCCGAAGTACCTCAGTGGCGGCACGAGCAGAAATGGCGCCGAGCTCTGGAGTGCATCGGGCGGCGCAACGAGTGCGGATTCGCCACGCCAGAGATTCTTGATCTGGCCGGTTTCACGGTAGTGCCGCGCATCTGATGAGAGCACCTGCAGCCACACGCTGTTCTTGACGAGAGGTACACGGAGGTACTCCAGCCGCTCGGGCATATAGACGCGGCGAATCGGTCGCCCATCGCGATCCCGTACGATTGTCATCTCGGCTGCCCGAACAATCGGCGCCGTCGAGGCGACCACTCTCTCCCCGGCGCCAAACGTAGCGAGGACATAGATGTCCGCTTTGTCAGCAGCGGCAAGCGTGTATCCGCGAGTCAGGAGGAACTCCTCCAGCCTGTACCGGATTTTCGCTTCTGTCAGAGTGTCTTTCATCGCGACGTTTTTCACGACATGGACTGTCTGCCCGTTCGGAGGAGCGGAGCCCGCAGTCGATGTTTCCCCGGCAAACGCAACAGGATGAAAGCCTGCGGATGCGCAGCCTGAGACTGCCACAGCGACCAGTAGGAGAGAGATTGACGAAGTCACGCGCATGAGACCCTCCATGAAGCGCCCCGATTCACAATGATAACAATTTCCCCACCAGGCAGCGATCCCGATTTGGCGCCGGGCTGCGCGGCATGCGTATACTTCCACCTGTGGAACCAGCTGGCGACCCGGTAAAGGCTCACGCCCTCGGCGAGAGGATAGCGAACAGCGTCACACATGGTGTCGGGCTCGCTGCAAGCCTGGTGGCCCTGCCCCTTCTGGTGGTTTCCTCTCTCCAGCGCGGAGATGCCCTCCACGTTACGGGCGCGACGATTTTCGGAGTGTCGCTCGTTCTTCTGTATGCAGCGTCGACTGTCTACCACTCCTTTCCGCAAACGCCCTCGACTCGTCTCCTTCGCGTGATCGATCACTCCGCGATCTACGTTTTGATCGCCGGCAGCTACACGCCGTTCATGCTCGGGCCATTGCGAGGTCGGCTTGGCTACACACTGCGCGCCATCGTCTGGGCCATGGCGGTTGTCGGCATCGCGATGAAAACACTTCGCGGGTTCGGTCGCCCTGCTCTTACCGCAGTGCCTTATGTAGCGATGGGCTGGCTTTCTGCAGTTGCCGCGAAGCCATTGATCGATCGCGTCGGAACGGCCGGCTTCTGGTGGCTCCTCGCGGGAGGTCTCTTCTATACTGGCGGTGTCGTCTTTTACGCAACCGACAAGCGGCTGAGATACGGGCATGCCGTGTGGCACCTCTTTGTGCTCGCAGGCAGCACGTGTCATTTTTTCGCCGTTCTGTGGCACTCAACCCGGGTTACATCCTGACCGACTTACGAGACTCTACTCGCTCCAGCCCTGGAACTGTCACCAGACTGCTCGCCGATTTCGAGCGCGGCGACACCGCGGCATTTGAAGCTCTTTTCCCGATCGTCTACGACGAGCTGCGCCGCATCGCTCGCAGGCATCGCGGCCGATGGAGTGGGGACGCGACTCTGGACACGACGGCGCTCGTCCATGAAGCCTATCTGAAGCTCACTGGCGCCGAGCAGATCGGCGCCCAGTCGCGAGTCCATTTTCTGCGGATCGCTTCGCGAGCGATGCGTCAGATACTCTGCAACTACGCGCGAGACCGGCGCTCGACGAAACGCGGAGGAGCAATGCCTCATGTTCCTCTCGAGCTGCTGGCCGAAAACGGCACTCCAATGTCGGTCTCCGACGACCTGTCCGGTACGCTCGCCGAGCTGGATGAGGCGCTGTCACGTCTCGAGAAGGTCGACGCGCGACTGAGCGAGGTCGTTGAATGTCGTTTCTTCGGTGGCCTCACCATCGAAGACACTGCGACGGCACTGGGAATTTCCCCGGCGACAGTCAAGCGCGAGTGGGCGCTCGCCCGGGCGTGGCTCTTCCGCGAGTTGAGTCAGCCGGGAATGAGCCGATAACAACCATTTCCGTGTAGTTGTATCTGCATGGCTCACACAACTTCCATCAGAGGAGCAACGACTGTCCGCGCGCGCTGAGTTGAATGAGGTGCAGCTCGGCAGGCTCAAGGAGCTTTTTGAGGCGGCGCTCGATCTCCCCGAGCGGGAGCGCGGTGAATTTATCCGCGTAGCTTCCGGCGGAGACAGCACTCTGACAGGCGAGCTGTCGTCACTGCTCGCCGCGCATGAGGCATCCGACGGCTATTTCGAAAGGCTTTCCGAAGAAGTCATCGCCCCGGCAATTCTGGCGATTGCGCTCGATGACCCGGAAGACGCATCAAGCAGCGATCGGAAGGTTTCGCACTACGAGATCCTCGAGAGGATCGGCGGAGGCGGGATGGGCGTCGTCTACAAGGCGCGCGACACGCGCCTTGACAGGACCGTGGCGCTCAAGTTTCTGCCTCGCCATCACGCGTCGAACCCCGGTGCACGCGCGCGCCTTCTGGCGGAAGCGAGAGCCGCATCTGCACTCGATCATCCGAATATCGGCGTTGTCTACGAGATCGGGGAAGCGGACGACGGACGCCCGTTCATTGCGATGGCATGGTACGATGGCGAAACGCTGAAGGAGAAAGCGCGACGCGCACCGCTCGATGTCGCGGATGCTGTAGCGGTTGCTGGGCAGCTGGCTAACGCGCTCATGGCAGCGCACGGTGCCAGCATCATCCACCGGGATGTGAAGCCTGCAAACGTACTCGTCACGCGATCCGGTATCGTGAAGCTCGTTGACTTCGGAATCGCGAAGCTGATGAGCGACACCGGCGACGAGAATCACGCGATCGCCGGAACGGTCGCCTACATGAGTCCCGAACAAACGGTCGAAGCGCCGCTCGACGCTCGCACTGATGTGTGGAGTCTCGGCGTCGTTCTCTACGAGATACTCGCCGGGAAGCGGCCTTTCCGCGGAGAGACCGATGAACGGACGATCGCGGCGATCAGGCACGAGCAACCTGTGCCGCTTTCGACGCTTCGCGCGGATGTGCCTCCGCGACTGGTCAGCATCATAGAGAGATGCCTCCAGAAGAACCGCGATGAGCGCTATCAGACCGTGGAAGAGCTGGGCGATGCGCTGAAGCGGTGGAACGCTGATTCAGCAGTGCCGTCTACGCGCTCGA
>DASWQD010000228.1:0-5636 GCA_036398255.1 Gemmatimonadaceae bacterium
AGTAATCCATTACCGGGCCGCGTATCGTCGTTCCGTTGTCCGTGCGCACGTTCACATTCCCTTCGGCGCGAATCCGGTCCTCGATCTGGTAGTAGGTCATTCGCTCCGAGTCGACCTTGGCGCGCGGCTCGGTGTAATGAACATCCCCTATCAAATAGAGAACGCGCTGGTCCCCATAGTACTCGGCGCTGTCGGCCTCCAGAGTATTGTTCTGGCCTTCGCAGTGATAGGTGACGCCGCCGCCCTGGAAAAAGTTGTACTGGCCGCTCGCAGTGCGCTGTGCATTCGTGCGCGTGTTGCCGGAGCTCGTCTCGTACTGAAGAAGGCACTGCGTCGGCTCCTGGGCCGCCACACTTGTGGCGACCAGCGCTCCGGCAGCGGCAAAGGTCAGGAATCGAATCGACCTGATCATTGCCCCGGCAGGGTTACAGCCCCGGTATTTCCACTTCTCGTCTTCAGGATCTGCACGTTCTGCATGTTGGGATCGGACCTGAATCCAATGCCCTCGAGGCGTCGTCCCGGCTCAGTCAGCACGAACGCGCTGTCGCTCGAGATCTCGTTCATCGCCTGGTCGTATTTCAGCTCCGGTGTCGTGAGGCGCCGTCCCTCTTCGGTTGTGACGACGACGTCGCCTCTGGCAATCATCAGACCCGTCCGGTTGTTATACGTTCCACGGTGAGACGTAAGGTAGGCGTCACGCGCGCCGCTCGCGGTGTAGAAGGTCGTTTCCACCTTGCGCAGCTCGACCCGGGTGTTGTCGTCGAAGAAAAACGCAGTGTCCGAAAGCATCTCCGCGCGCGCCAGGCCCTTGTCGGTCAGATTGAAGTGCGCGCCATACATCACCTGGTCGGCTGAGTCGGCGAGAGCAGACTTGCGCACGACGGGAGGTGCTGTCTTTTCGGTGCAGGCTGCCGATGCAGCAAGTCCGGCGGCCAGTGCCAGCGGGAGCATGATACGCGAAAGGTTCATACGACCCCGGCCCGCATGAGGTCATGAAGGTGAATCACGCCGACGAGCTTTTCATCGCTGTCCACTACGGGCATCGAGATAATTCCATGTTGTTCCATTCTGTACACGACTGCGCTTCCCAGCTCGTCGTCCCGGGCAATCCGGGGAGTTGTGGTCATGATCGTGCGAACCGGAATCGGCATCACGTTGTCTTCGCGCTCCATCAGGCGGGTGAGGTCGCCTGACGTGACGACGCCGGCGACTTTGCCGGACTCATCTCGAATCACCGCAATTCCTCTCCGCTCCGCAAGCTGCACCACCGCTTCGCGCATTGTCGCATCGGGTGAGAGCACCGGAAGCAGGTTGCCGGTCACCATCACGTCGCGCACCTGAGTAAGCAGCTTTCGTCCAAGGGCTCCACCTGGATGCAGACGGGCGAAGTCTTCCGACTTGAAGCCCTTCTCTTCGAGCAGCGCGACGGCAAGCGCATCGCCGATGGCGAGCGCAACCGTGGTGCTCGTGGTGGGAGCGAGGTCGTGGACACAGGCCTCCTCTTTCACCCACGCGTCGAGCGCAACATCGGTATGTCTGCCGAGCGTCGAGTTCACGTCGCCGACGATCGCAATCGTGCAGACGCCGACGCGCTTCAAATGCTCGAGAAGCGCGACGAGCTCGTTCGACTCTCCGCTCTTCGAGATGAGAATCGCGACATCCGATGCGCCGACGATACCGAGGTCACCGTGAAGACTCTCGGAAGGATGAAGAAAGGTCGCCGGAGTGCCCGTAGACGTGAGCGTCGCGGCGATTTTCCGCCCGACCAGGCCTGACTTCCCGACGCCGGAGACAATCGCGCGACCGGTGGACCGGGCGAGGATGTCCACCGCTTTCGCGAATCGCTCGTCGAGACGCGCTTCGCTTTCGCTCAGGGCATCGCGCTCCATGCGGACAACGCGCCTTCCGCGCTCGATGAGCTCGGCGGATTTCATTTCCTGACCATCTCCCACACGGAGACAAGACGATCCAGAAGCTGTTCGACATCCGACAGCGGAAGCATGTTGGGACCATCGCTCGGCGCGTTGTCGGGATCCGGATGAGTTTCGAGGAAGACGCCGTTCGCACCCGCCGCAACGGCCGCCAGCGCGAGCGGAGGAATGAATTCGCGTGCGCCGCCGCTGGCGCCTCCTTCACCGAGACCCGGTCGCTGGACGCTGTGAGTCGCATCGAAGACGGCGGGACATCCCGTTGCCGATCGCATCCTCTCGAAGCTTCGCATGTCCACGACCAGGTCGCCGTATCCGAAGAACGAGCCGCGCTCGGTTACCGCGATGTCCGACGTCATACCCGCGCCGCGGACCTTGTCGACTGCGCCGCGCATTCCCTCAGGGTGCAGCCATTGTCCTTTCTTGACGTTTACCGCGCGACCCGTCGCTCCCGCGGCCTGGAGCAGATCGGTCTGGCGGCAGAGGAACGCTGGAATTTGCAGCGCGTCGGCAATCTCGCCGGCAGGAGCGCACTGCTCCGGCAGGTGCACGTCGGTGATGACGGCCATTCCCGTCTCGAGCTTGACTCGCTCGAGCTTCTTCAATCCTTCGTCGACTCCAGGACCGCGATGCGCGCCGCGGTTCGAGCGGTTCGCCTTGTCGAAGCTGGCCTTGAAAATGATCCCGCCCGGCACGCGCGCGCTCAACCGCTGCAGGTGCCGCGCGATCGTCAGGTTCAGCGCGTCATCTTCGACAACGCACGGTCCGGCGATCACGAAAAACTTCTCGGGCGGAAATAAGGACGCCACCCTACTCTGTAGTCTCCAGGACAGCCCGCTTTCTCTCAGCGCGTTTGCTCTTCGCTTCGACGGCCGCGCCGATGAAGCTGGCGAACAGTGGATGCGGGCGCGTCGGCCGCGACTGGAGCTCCGGATGGAACTGACAACCGATGAACCACGGGTGCGTCTGAAGCTCGATGATCTCGACGAGCGATCCATCGGGTGACAATCCGCTCAGCGTCATCCCGTGCTCGACGAAGGCGTCGCGATACGAGTTCGACACTTCGTACCGGTGCCGGTGGCGCTCGGAAACCTGAGGGATTCCATAGATCTGCGCGGCTCTCGTCCCAGGGCCGAGCCGGCACGGATACGCGCCAAGCCGCATCGTTCCGCCCATGTCGGTCACGTGCTGCTGTGATTCCATGAGCGATATGACCGGGTTGCCGCATTCGGGTGCGAACTCACTCGAATGACTGTCGTCCAGTCCGATGACATTGCGGGCGAACTCGATGATGGCGCTCTGCATTCCGAGGCAGATGCCGAAGAAAGGCAGCCCCGACTCGCGCGAATAGCGAATGGCTTCGAGCATTCCTTCCACCCCGCGGACTCCGAACCCTCCCGGAACCAGGATCGCGTGAAAATCTGCGAGAAGCTCGCGCGTTCTTTCACGGCCGGTGAACATGTCGCTCGCCAGCCACGAGATGTCGACCCCGACATCGTTCCCGATACCGCCGTGAATCAAAGCTTCCTGGACGCTTTTGTAGGAGTCCACGAGCTCGGTGTACTTGCCGATGACTGCAACCTTCACGCGGTCCGAGGGACTTACGACGCGGCGCACCATCGCCTTCCATCCGCTCAGGTCCGGAGCCTTTCTTCCGAGCAGTCCCAGCCGGTGCATCACGCGCTCGTCCAGCCCCTGCTCGTGGAACGTGATCGGAATCTCGTAGATGGTCGGCACATCGCGGCTTTCGACAACCGCACCGAATTCCACGTTGCAGAAAAGCGCGATCTTGCGCTTCACATCCTCCGAGAGCGCACGCTCGCTGCGGCAGATGAGGATGTCCGGCTGGATTCCTATCTCCATCAGCTCGCGCACCGAATGCTGCGTTGGCTTCGTCTTCACTTCTCCCGCTGCCGCAATGAACGGCACCAGCGTGAGGTGAATGAAGATTGCATTCTCGCGACCTATCTCATGGCGGAACTGCCTGATCGCCTCGAGGAACGGCAGCGACTCGATGTCGCCTACCGTACCTCCGATCTCGACGATCACCACGTCGCTCTCGGGAGCAAGCCGCTTCATCGCCGACTTGATCTCGTCCGTCACGTGAGGAATGACCTGGACGGTGGAGCCGAGGTACTCTCCGCGCCGCTCCTTCGTTATGACGTTGAGATAGATGCGCCCGGTGGTGACGTTGTTTGCCTGCGCCAGCGACCGGTCGATGAACCGTTCGTAGTGTCCGAGATCGAGATCGGTCTCGGCCCCGTCGTCGGTGACGAACACCTCACCGTGCTGAAACGGGCTCATCGTGCCCGGATCGACGTTGAGGTACGGGTCGAACTTCATGATCGTGACCCGCATTCCGCGCTCGACGAGGAGGCGTCCGATCGACGCCGCCGCGATTCCCTTTCCGAGCGAGGATACGACGCCGCCGGTCACGAAGATGTAGCGCGTCTGCTGTTTCGAGTGAGGCTGCATGTTCTACCGTCCTGCGATGAATTCCTGCCACCGCGCGTTGGCGGCAGCAAGATCGTCCTCGGTGTCAATGCCGCTCGCAGGCGGCTCGTTGGCGATAGCCACTCCAATGGGAATTCCTGCGGCAAGCGGACGAAGCTGCTCGAGCCGCTCGGTGTTCTCGAGCGGATGGGCGGGCAGCTTCACCCACTGCTGTAAAGCATCTCTTGAATATGCGTACACGCCGATGTGCTGAAGCATCGTGATCTCCGACGAGCCAATCGCTTCGCGATCGCGCACGAACGGGATCCCGGCGCGCGAGAAATAGAGCGCGCGGCCGTCGCTGCCTCTGACGACTTTGACGACGTTGGGGTTGCCGCCGATATCCCACGATGCCGGTGAGGCGGACGTCCCGATCGGAAAGGAATTCGAGCGCACGAGATCGGCTGCGCCTTCGATCGCCTGCTTTCCGATGAACGGCTCGTCGCCCTGCACGTTCACGATCGTGTCGAAGTCAGCGAACTGCGGCATACCTGCCACCTCGGCGACTCGCTCTGTTCCGGAGAGGTGGCCACTGCTCGTGAGGATTGCCTCGGCGCCAGCCGAGCGGGCCGCATCGGCGACGGAGTTGTCTTCAGTGGCGACGACACACGCGTCGGCGATCTTCATGTTGTTGACTCGCTCCCACACTCTGACGACGAGCGGGGCTCCGCCGAGGAGCCGAAGGGGTTTCTGCGGGAGTCGGACCGCCGCGAGGCGCGCTGGAATTACTATCAGCGTCCTCATCCACCACCTGAAATCGCGCGGCTGGATGCAAAAGTCACGCCAGTAAATATAGCCAGATTTTCAAATCCGCGCGAGGATTTTCGCTCATCCAGTCCCTACAGAGAAAGGGAGAAACCGACGGTGACCGCGCTCTTGTCCGAGAACTCGGTCTTCTTGTAGCTCGGATCGAGGTGGTACTCGACCTTCACGAGCTTTACGCCGATTCCGATTCCCACATTCTGGATGAAATCCGGAAGAGCTCCGATTCCAGCTGAGCCGGCCGCGTAGCTAAGCGTGATCACCGGCGCTCCCACGAATGGAAGAAGCGGGCGCACGAGCGGGATGTGGTACTCGCCCTCGACAAAGACCATGCGATCTCCTCGCAGCGCCAGCAGGTCTACCGTCGAAAGCGTCCCCGCTCCGCCGAGATATCCAAAACGCTGTGGCGGAGCGATGTGGTCGCCAGGTGTCGCCAGCGCGTGTCCGCGAAAG